>JBDNGG010000135.1:0-8714 GCA_041689405.1 Terrimicrobiaceae bacterium
CCCCAGCGGCGACAAAAGTCCGCGATGTTCCCGCTTTTTCCGTGAAGCGAAACACGGCGTTTGCGGTAAAAAATCCTGCCAAAAGCATTGAGTCGAGAGCAGAGATTGAGCCAGGCGGATTCCTCTTCGATCCAGCGGTCAGGGTTGTTCGAGTCACTGAGGATAAAAAAGTCGAATGCGCGAGTGGCTCCCGTCGCCTCGAGCGAACGCGCCATGTTTTCCAGTCCGCTGAAGATCCGCCCTGGTTCTTCGTTGTAGATCGGCATCACCACCGCGGTGGACCCTGGCAGTTCTTCTTCGGGATTCTCAGGCAAGGTGCGCATGATCTGCCACGAATCTCCCCGGCCGAGTGAAATCACGAAACCCCAGAATGCGATGGCAAATCCAAAGGCGATCTGACCGAACAATACGACAAACATGGCAAGCAGCGTCCACTCGATCGGCGTGATCCCGTCCGTACCTAGCGAATGAAACATCAACCAAGTCCCGGCAATCATGATCCCTGCTCCTGTCGCAAGAAACAATGCCTGACGGAGAGACGTCGTTTCCGCTGACAAATCCTGAGTTGCACGAAATGGCTTCATGCGAAAAACCTCGTCCATGCACCGTAGGCGAGGAAGAAAATGACCACCCAGATCAGAAATACCCGGAAGACATGGCCCCATGAGAATTGACCCCAAGTTTCCCGTGCCAAATCCTCCATCGCGCCGTAGTTTATTTCCTTCCGGATCAGACTGCTGAATTCCATCGACGGCCCCGCCTGGACGGATGAGCGACGGACGGCGTCGAGTAATTCCAGCGGGGGATCGGGATCCAGAAATGCCTCCGGCCAGCGCCGGTGCAGGCCGCCTGCAAAATACGCAACTTTCCCGCGCGTCGCGGCTGAGTCGCCCTCGACTCCGGATTCCACCAGTCGCGAAAACCAATCTGCCGTCCGGTCAGTCGCAATCTCCATTGTCACTTCAAGCGGGGATCGCGAGTGATCCGCGCCATGGCGAGACCTCGCTTGGGCGATAATTTCCACCGTGAGGTGCAGGAGCCGCTCGCGGGAATGGATCCGGTGGGCACGCAAAAAATCCTCCAGTCGCAGACAGGCGACATTCCATGCCTCTCGGTCGTGAGATGGGGCCGTCCCTGGCATTAATTCATCCATGTGTATGTCCAGGTTTCGGATAGCGGCAGGCCGTCACATTTTAGGATGCAGCGGATCTCAATCGGTGCTGTAAGTTTCTCGGTGCTGGCCACGAAGCTTACCCGCCACGTGTTATCGTTGGCATTTTTCTGCACGATCACCTCAGAAAGCATCCCCGCCTCACCGATCCAGACGTCTGCCGTCACAGGTGCATCCGCGGGTAGTCCATCCAATTCACCCCCGCCGAAATCCAGTAGGAATTTTCGGTAGTAGGGAGCATCCTGATAGTCGATCCGGGTGGCAAAGCATCGTCCCAGCGGAGGAAGCCCGGCGTCTTCCGAGAACCATCGCAACATGTAGCTGACATCAACGCGCGACCCTTTTTGCAGCGGTTGCTCCGGCTGCCACCACGCCACCACGTTGTCCATATACTCGTTGTTCGTCGCCAGTTGCAATAGATGCACTGATCCGGCGCCCCAATCACCCACCGGCTCAACCCAGACACTGGGCCGGACGTGGTAGTTTGCCTCAAGATCCTGGTAGTGGGAATAGTCGCGGTCCCGCTGAAAGAGGCCAAAGCCACGGGGATTTGTGTCCGCAAAGTTACTGATCTGGATTTGCTTTGACCACGATAGCGGACGCCAGACCCATTCGCCATTGGACCGCAGGATCTGCAATCCATCGGAGTCATGGACCTCAGGCCGGAAATCCCCAAACGTGTTACTCGTGTTTTCGCCAAACCAAAACATGCTCGTCAGTGGCGCGATTCCTAAGCCAGCGATTTCCCGCCGCGGAAACAATACCGCCCGGACGAGAACCTGCGTCTGCTCTCCAGGCCACACGGTGAACGAATATGCACCAGTGATCGACTTGCTTTCGAGAAGCGCATACATCGTCATCGAGTCCGCGCCCGGCTCCGGCTCCACAAGCCAGAACGTCGTGAAATCCGGGAACTCTTCTTTCCCCTTGCCCGCCGTGTCGATGCCAAGCCCGCGCGCCGAAAGCCCGTATTGCTGATTTTTCCCCAGCGCCCGGAAATAATTCGATCCAAGGAATACAACCACCTCGTCAAGCACATCTGGCTTATTCAGCGGGTAATGCACGCGGAGCCCGCTATAGCCGCCCTTCGCGAGATCCTCGGCGGGGATCGTATTTTTGCCGAAGTCGAAAAACTCAGGCGAAAACCGCAGCGGCCCTGCGCCGTCACGATTGACCTGATAGACCGTTACCGGCTTGTCGAAATTATATCCGGCAAAGAAAAATTCCGTTTGAAATGGCAATCCCTTGCTCCGCCAAAGATTGAACTCTTTGCGCCATCGGATGTCTCGGAAGGCATCATAGTCCAAATCCCGCAGCATGGCCGAATCTACCGCCTTCGTTGGCACGTGTTCGCTCTCAGCAAGCCGCTCCGCCTGATCAATCACCGTTTCAAACGTCAACGCATTCGTCGTGCTTTGGTTGATCACGAAGATCAACAGCAGCACCGTCATGGCTGCGAATACGAGATGGGTTTTCATTGCGCAGACTGTTGTGTCTTGAAGCCTCCGATCCGCCAACGAGAATATTCCTTTGCCGCCGACAGCCGACGCTGCAGATGCGACTATGCGGGATTTTCCTGATCCGGGTGGTTTGTTGCTTGGCGTGGAATCCGCTCCGTGACCTCGTTCCGTGTGATACTTCGCTTGTCAGCGGCTTGTTGCTGCTGCATATTCCCGCTCTCCCATGCGGTGCGCGTGCGGCTTAATTTGTACTATGAAGATCTACATTGACGGTGAATTTTATGACAAAGAACACGCGAAAATTTCGGTGTTCGATCACGGCCTGCTGTACGGCGACGGGATATTTGAGGGCATTCGCTTTTATGGCGGACGCGTCTTCCGGCTCGATGAGCACATGAATCGTCTTTACGACTCGGCAAAGGCGATTTTGCTCCAGCCCGATATTTCGAAAGCGGACCTCACCGAAGCCGTATTAGAGACGATCCGTGAGAATGGCCTCACCGATGGATACATCCGCCTTGTTATCACTCGGGGCGAGGGGACGCTGGGCTTGAGCCCGGAGCATTGCCCGAAGCCGACGACGATCATTATCGCCGCCGAGATCAAACTTTATCCGAAGGAGATGTATGAGAATGGACTCATGGTCATTACCTGCGCGACCCGTCGCATCCCGCACGGGTCGCTAAGCCCCATGGTGAAATCTCTGAATTACCTGAACAACGTAATGGCAAAAATCGAAGCCACTGCGGCAGGCGCCGGCGAGGGACTAATGCTCAACGAGCAGGGGTATGTGGCGGAGTGCACGGGCGACAATATCTTCATCCTCAAAAATGGGAAAATTTTGACGCCTCCGATTTCATCGGGTGCCTTGGCTGGAGTCACACGCGCCGTGGTATTTGAAATGGCGGAGGAGGCGGGCATTCCCATCGCCGAGCCTGACCTCACCCGTTACGATATCTTCACTGCGGACGAGTGTTTTCTTACGGGCACGGCCGCCGAGGTGATTCCGGTGATCAAGCTCGATCAACGCCCGATCGGCGACGGTAAACCGGGCGTTATAACCCGCCAGTTCATGGAGCGATTCCATCAGTTGACACAGTCTACAGGCACACCGATAAGTTAAAGTATGAAGTGTGATGTGTGCGGCGAGAAAGATGCCACTGTTTTCCTGACGCAAATTGTCGATGGAAAGATGCAAAAAGTAAACTTGTGCGAGGCATGCTCAAAAGCAAAGGGCGTGAACGACCCCACCGGGTTTGCCCTCGCTGATTTACTGCTTGGCCTCGGAGCAGCTCAGCAAATCGAAAAAGGCCCAGCCGTTTTGAAATGCGAAGTCTGTGGATTTACCCAGGCTGATTTTAAGAAAACCGGCCGCCTTGGTTGCAGTGATTGTTATGACACGTTCGCCGAAGGACTGGCCGACATGCTGAGCAACATGCACAAAGGCACTCAGCACACCGGGAAAGTACCGGCCCATCTGGCCAAACGCTTAAAATTGGACCAGCAGATCCGTTCGCTTAAGTCAGACCTCGACCAGGCTGTAGCCAGCGAGGAATACGAAGTAGCTGCAGAACTCCGGGACACGCTGAAACAGCTAGAGGCCCCCACCGCGGTATGAAACTCTCACGCATCATTGCCAACTCCGGCGAATGGCTGTCTGGAGACGGACCCAATCGGCAGATCGTCGTCAGCAGCCGGGTGCGCTTAGCCCGAAATCTTCGCAAAGCGCCGTTCCCGGGCTGGGCGAAGCGTGCAGAGCGTCAACAATCTCTGGAGCAAATCCGCCCTGCGGTGGAGTCGCTGGCCGTGATGCACGATGCCTATAGCGAAAATCTCACCGAACTCACCGCGCTCGAGCGGCAGGTTTTAGTCGAACGCCACCTCATCAGCCGCGAGCATGCTGCCAAGGGCGCCGGCAGCGCCGTGGTCATGAACGTCGAGCAGACGCTGAGTTTCATGATCAACGAGGAGGACCATCTGCGGATGCAGGCCATCCGGTGCGGGCTTCAACTCGAGAATGCCTTCGCAATGCTGGATGAGGCAGATTCGGAACTCGAGAATAAACTCGATTATGCTTTCCACCACGAGCTTGGTTACCTCACTGCCTGCCCGAGCAATGTCGGCACTGGCATGCGGGCCTCTGCCATGCTGCACCTGCCGGGGTTGGTGATGAGCGATCAGATGAATAAAATCATCAATTCGGTGAATAAAATTGGTCTTGCTGTGCGAGGACTACATGGCGAGGGAACCGAGGCCATGGGCAATTTGTTTCAGGTTTCCAATCAGACGACGCTGGGAGAAAGCGAGCTGCAGATCATTGACCGGCTAACCAAAGTGATCGAGCATGTCATCGAGCATGAGGAAAATGCGAGGCAGTTACTTGTCGAGCGCCGTCCGGCCACCGTGCTGGATCAAATCGGACGTGCTTACGGGATTCTTTGCCATGCGCACGCGATGTCATCGAAAGAGGCACTGAACCTGCTATCTTTCATTAAACTCGGGGTGGATCTTGGATTATTCCCCGACGAGGCACGAATTGACGTCGATGAATTGTTTATCGAAACCCAGCCAGCGCACCTTCAAAAAGGGGCGGGCACACAAAAAATGACGGCAGATGCAAGGGACGCCTTGCGCGCATCTCTAATCCGAACGAGGTTAACACCAATGCCGGAACCAGACCTGCAAAGGATTCAGATACCACCGGTGACATCCACGAAACCACATGATGAATAACTTCACTCCGAGAGCCCAACAGGTTTTAGCCCTAGCACGCAAAGAGGCGGACCGGTTCAATCATAATTACGTCGGTACCGAGCATCTCCTGCTCGGCCTCATCAAGCTTGGTCAGGGCGTCGCGGTCAACGTGCTTCAGAAGATGGGACTGGACCTGGAGACCGTCCGCATGGAGGTCGAAAAACAGGTGGGTTCCGGACCGGAAACCAAAATGGTCGGCAACATCCCCTATACTCCACGGGTAAAGAAAGTTCTCGCGCTTGCCGGCAAAGAAGCCAAAGCACTCCAGCATTCTTACGTAGGCACCGAACACATCTTGCTCGGGCTGCTGCGCGAAGGGGAAGGCGTTGCCGCACGAGTACTGAAAAATCTTGAAGTCGATATCGAGCGCACACGCAACGAGATCCTCAAGGAACTTGACCCGAATTTCAGCGCCGACGAGGAATCCGGAGAGTCCGCAGTTCCTGCCGAAGCGGGTAGCAAAAAAGATTCGAAGACACCCGCGCTTCGCGCCTTTGGCCGCGATCTCACCGAGATGGCTAAAAAGAACGAGCTGGATCCAGTTATTGGCCGCGCCGAAGAAATCGAGCGTGTCATCCAGATCCTTTGCCGCCGAACCAAAAATAATCCTGTCCTCATCGGCGAAGCCGGCGTTGGAAAAACAGCCATTGCCGAAGGCCTCGCCCAGGAAATCATCAGTGGCAATGTCCCTGAAATTCTCTTTGACAAACGGGTCATTACTCTGGATTTGGCGCTCATGGTCGCCGGGACGAAGTATCGCGGACAATTCGAAGAGCGCATCAAAGCCGTCATGGACGAGATTCGCCGTAGCAAAAATATCATCCTCTTCATCGATGAACTCCACACCATTGTCGGTGCGGGTTCAGCCGAAGGGGCAATGGATGCGTCGAATATCATCAAGCCTGCGCTTTCACGCGGAGAACTCCAGTGCATTGGCGCCACGACGCTGAATGAATACCGGAAATACATCGAAAAAGATTCTGCTCTGGAGCGCCGGTTTCAGCAGGTGAAGGTCGAGCCACCCACCGTGGAGCAGACGATTTTGATCCTCAAGGGCCTCCGTCCTAAATACGAGGCACATCACAAAGCCAAGATCACCGACGAAGCGCTCGAGACGGCTGCTAAGCTCTCTGACCGGTATCTTACCGGGCGTTTCCTGCCGGACAAAGCCATCGATATCATGGACGAGGCCGGTTCCCGCGCACGGATCGCGGCGATGACACGGCCACCTAACGTCAAGGACATCGAAGCCGAGATCGAGGGTATCAAGGCCGACAAGGAAGCTGCCATTAAGGCTCAGGATTTCGAGCGTGCAGCCGCGCTGCGCGATTCCGAGAAGCAGACCAAGGACAAGCTCGACACCGTGCTCGCCGAATGGCGCATCACCAAGGACGAAAAGGAAGTCTTCGTGACAGACGATGACATCATGCACGTCTTGTCGAAGTGGACCGGTGTCCCGCTCAGTCGCATGGAGCAAAAGGAAACTGCCAAGCTGCTTGCCATGGAAGAAGAGCTGAGAGGCAAAGTCATTGGCCAAGACGAAGCCGTCATCGCAATTAGTAAGGCGCTGCGTCGTTCACGTGCGGATTTGAAAGATCCCCGGCGGCCAATCGGCTCGTTCATTTTCCTCGGTCCCACCGGCGTTGGAAAAACCTTCCTCGCCCGCACGCTTGCAGAATTCATGTTCGGTGATCCGGACGCTATCATTCAGCTCGATATGAGCGAATACATGGAGAAATTCACTGCCTCCCGCCTGATCGGAGCCCCTCCGGGATACGTTGGCTACGAGGAAGGCGGACAGCTCTCTGAGGCCGTGCGGCGTCGTCCTTACTCCGTCGTCCTGTTTGACGAAATCGAAAAGGCCCATCCGGACGTGATGCACCTGTTATTGCAGATCCTCGAAGAAGGAAAGATCACGGACAGCTTGTCGCGCAAGATCGATTTCCGGAATACGGTCATCATCATGACGTCAAACGTCGGAGCGGAGCTCATCAAGAAGCAAATGAGCCTCGGGTTTGGAGCGCCAAAGCTTGATGACAACTACGACACGATGCGCGGTAAGATCATGGAGGAGACCAAGCGCGTCTTCAAACCGGAGTTTCTCAATCGTTTGGACGACATCATTGTGTTCCATACGCTCACGAAACCCGACCTCGTGCGCATCGTTGCACTCGAAGTCGAAAAAGTGGTCGCCCGGATCCGGACGAAATCGATTCACATCGAACTCGACCAGACCGCACAGGATCTCCTTATCGAAAAAGGCTACGACCCCGCCTATGGTGCTCGTCCGATGCGTCGAGCCGTCGAGCGATACCTCGAAGACCCGCTTGCCGAAGAGCTGCTTCGTGGCACGGTGAAAACCGGCGACACAGTGAAGGTGGTCCGCGATGGCGATAAACTCGCATTCGCAAGCACATCACCAACACCACCAGAGGAGCCTGCCCTCAGCGAAGTAAAACCCGAGTAAACTGGTATCCTATTCAAACGTGTGAACGCCGCGCGAACTGCAACCAGCAGGTCGCGCGGCGTTTCCTTTTTTTCGGGGCCGCCGGCGGCTCGACCCTGGGGCAATCGTGTGTATAGGTTGCCGAGGGAAAAGAAAAATGCCCGGAAGTTCTCACGGAAACTCCGCTTAATTACAGTAATTTCAGTAATTTTCCTTGCACTCGCCCTTCCGGCTTTCATCAAAGAGAGCGAAACTCCAACCGACCAGAGCCGATGTTTTGCGACCTGCTGGTCTTCTAGACGTCCGGTGCTCCAGGTATGATCATCGGTATCATCTCGTTAAACGAAAAGTCGATCATCAGCTTCGGCGAAACCGCCTGAGACAACGGTATTGCACCCTCAGAGACGATTGTGTGGCAGATCAGCGCGGTTTCCAAAGTTTTCACCAGCCGGATTCTCGCCAGCAGGGTGGCCGTCGGCGAAGTTAAGCTCACCGACCCACTTGCGAAGTTCCTGCCGGAGCACGCCAAACTCCCGGAGATCAGCAAGCATCAGATTTTCCTGCTCAACCTTGCTACGCACGCCGCCGGGTTCCCCCGTGGCATCATCCCCGACGACGAGTCAGACTCGAAGCCCTACCCTCACCAATACCACCTACTGTATCAATCTCGCCCGCACTCCAACTATCTCCCCGGTGTCATTTCATTTGAGTCAATTTGCGGCGCCGACACGATGTGTTTAATTTGCTTGCCCGCCCGCCCTGCCAGCGCGTAAGTTATGAGACTCATCGGATTGCGCTTAATGCACTCTGCGGTTTTTTTGAATGATTCTGAGTGTCCCATATGGTCTGAAAAGTTCTCCTGTTGTCCGACTTGCTCTTGAGG
>JBDNGG010000136.1:0-14791 GCA_041689405.1 Terrimicrobiaceae bacterium
ATTTTGGCAACATCTGCTTCTGCTTTTGCAATCTCTGCTTCGATTGTCTCAAGCTCCCGGGATTCTTTGTACGAGAGCTTGCGTTTGCGAGTGGTTGGCAGGGGCGTCGGTGCGGGTGCGATGGCTGGTGTAGCGGCTGATTCATTTTCCTCCGGGGCGGGAGCTATGCGGCGGAGCAGGTAATCATCGTAATTTCCGACGTATTGCCTGAGCGTGCCGCCCGGCTCGAATGCGAGGATGGAATTGCAGATGCGGTTGAGGAAATACCGGTCGTGGCTGACAATGACCAGGCTTCCTTTGAAGCCCGTGAGTGCTTCCTCCAGTAGTCGCAACGTGCCGAGATCGAGGTCATTGGTTGGTTCGTCGAGGATAAGGAGGTTACCTCCGCGCTTGAGAATTTTTGCTAGCAGCACGCGGGAACGCTCACCCCCGCTAAGCGTGGAAATCCGCGCGTTGATGCGCTCATCCGTGAAAAGGTAGCGCTTGAGATACGAGCGCAGCGTGATCGACGCGTCACCGAGTTGGACTGCGTCGCTGCCGCCACCGACCTCCTCGGCGATAGTTTTTGTGTCGTCGAGCAGCAGGCGGTTTTGATCGACGTAGTTGATCTCGGTGCGCGAACCGGGGATGACTTCGCCTGCGGCGGGGGCGACTTCGCCAAGCATCACGCGCAAGAGAGAGGATTTTCCAGCGCCGTTGCGGCCGACAATACCCAGGCGGGTGCCGGCTTCGAGGGTTACATCAAGGTCCTTAACCAAGACGCGGCCCGGGATCTCAATGCGAATGCTGCGAAGGTCGAGCACCCGGTTCGACAATTTCGGCGGCGCGGGAATAATAAGATCGACGTCGATTTCTGGCTCGGGGGGTCCCTTCGCTGCTTCTTCGAAATACCGCTCCACGCGGTCCACGGATTTGGTACGACGGGCGCGTGGGGCTTTGCGCACCCAGGCAAGCTCGCGAAGAAGGAATTGCTTGCGCTTTTTCTCCTGCATCTCCTCAACAGATTGGCGTTCGGCGCGCTCCAGCAGATAGTCCGTGTAGTTTCCGTTGTAGAAATAAAACGTGCCATTCGAGAGTTCCGCGATGCGGGTCACCACGCGGTCGAGAAAATATCGATCATGCGTCACGAACAGCGCAGTTCCATTCATGCGCGACAGATACATCTCCAGCCACTCAATGGATTCGGCGTCGAGGTGATTCGTGGGCTCGTCCAAAATCAGAAAGTCCGGCCGGGAAATGAGCGCGCGGCAGAGGGCGACGCGGCGCTTCTCACCGCCGGAAAGCCCGGTGACGTTGCGTTCCAGGTCGGGCGCGTGGAGGTGCGAGGCGAGGCTTTCGATTTGCCGCTCAATGTCCCAGCCGTCGAGCACGTTGATCTGGTCGAGGAGTTGAGCCGAGAGCTCACTCTCGGGTGGTGTGTTTTCGTATTGCTCCAGAAGATTGGTAATCCGTGAAGCGCCGTCCAGGATGTTCTCATGCACCGTGCGGCTATCGTTGAGTTCAAACTGCTGCGGCATGAATCCCGTGACGAGGTCCCTGCGGCGGGCAAGCGTCCCGCTGTCCGCCTCCGAAATACCTGCCGCAATATTTAAAAAGGTCGATTTTCCGGTACCATTGCGTCCAACCAATCCGACGCGCTCGCCTTGGCGGATCGTGAACGACGCATCATTGAGAATCGTCTGGGTGCCGTATTTTACGTTGAGTCCGGACGCGCTGATAATGGCGTCGGGTGATGAGGCTTCTGACATGATGGAAAAATGTTTTCGATTAAGTTTCGGACGTTGGCACGCCGGACCCGGCCGGACCATCCGGATGCAGCCTTTGTTTCATCGCGCGTGAGGCGAGTTGGGTAGATAGTATTGTGACAATGATGGTAATCACCAGCCCGAGGCCATAAAATATCCATGATTCCGTACCGTGAGGGATGCCAGCCTTTGCGCGGGCCACCTTTCCGACGAGCGAACCGGCATAGGCGTACGCCGCGCTGATGGGTATGAACCCGATCCAGGATGCCAGCGAGAATTTTAAGAAAGAAATCTTAGTCAGCCCGCACGCGTAACTCACAACGCTGTGCGGCAAGACCGGGGAGATCCGACTCAGCAAGATGATGCTCCATCCATCTTTTGCGACAGCGTGATCAAGAGCGTGAAATTTCCGGTTCTGTGCAAATTTCCGCGTGAGCCAGCCGCGTATAAGGTATCGGCTTGTGAGGAAGTTCACTGCGGCGCCGGCAACAGAGCTGATAGATACCAGCAACGTCCCGCCCCAAAATCCATAGGCAGCTCCGGCTCCAACGGTAAGAATAGACCCGGGCAGGAAAAAAACGCACGTCAGCGTGTAAAGCACGATGAACCAAAGCCAGCCCATCCAGCCAGCCTCCTGGATCCAGAGCATCCCGTCGTTCATCCCATTCACCCACGCTTCTTCCATTTCAGAACCGAGGATTATGCAGAGGTCGCGAGGAAAAATCGAGCGGGAGTTGACGGATCTGACCTGCCGAAGCGGAAATCAAAAATGGTCGCCCCTGGATTACGCCGATTGCGCATCGCGCACGGCAACCATGACATCCTCAAATTTTTCTGCAAATTCGGTCAGCCCGGTGCTCGGGATGATGATCGAGTTGCGGCGACCATGAGCTTCCTCCGTGATGCGGACAAACTGGCCACGTTCATTTTCACGGAATTCGATAAAGAAGTGCTTGCGCTCAATCTGCAAGTCACGAGAGATGATGATATTATCCATCGCTGGCTGGGCTATATATACGACAAAGGTGAGTTAGGAACTTCGCGTAAATTTCTTATGACACAAGATCAAACTGCCTTGAAGTCGACCTGCTGCTTGAACATATCGACACGGGCGACGATGACTTCAATTTTCTGCCCGGCCTCGAATACCCGTTTTGTTTTCCTCCCGATGAACCGCGACCGCGCGGCATCGTGCCAATAAAAGTCATCGTCCAAGGTGGAAACGTGGACTAAGCCCGAGAGCAAAAACTCGGGTAGTTCGACGAGCAGTCCGTAGTTCCGGACCTCCAGGATCTGTGCTTCGAAGGCTTTGCTGTCGCGCATTTCCACCTGACGCTGAAAGAATTCGAGCTTCTTGAGTTTCGTGGATTCGCGTTCGGCATCGGCCGCCACGCGCTCGGTGGTAGAGATGTGCTCTGCCGTCGCGGTGAGTCCTGCAGTGCTCGGACCAGCTTGTGTCAGACCGAGGTATTTTTCCAGGGATCGATGGACAATGAGATCGGCATACCGCCGGATGGGGCTCGTGAAATGCGCGTAATCCACTTTGTTAAGTCCAAAATGTCCGACCGGGGCGGTCGCATAGCTGGCGCGTTTGAGGCTTTTAAGCAAACCAATTTTGACCGCGCCTTCAAATGGTCGGCCTTTGACTGAGGTAAGCAACTGGTTGAGGTCTTCGCGGCGGGTCAGGTCCCCGACTTTCAGTCCGAAACTCATCGCGACCTCACGGTATTCAGCCAGCTTCTCCGGGTCTGGCTTGTCGTGAATTCGGTAAACGGTCGGTTGTTGCGCCAGTTTGAGTTCGCGGGCAACACATTCATTGGCCAGCAACATCAGCTCCTCAATAAGCTGGTGGGAGATGTCATTCTCGACCCGCTCCAGTCGGATCGGGTGTCCCGCCTCGTCAAGCCACACCTTGACTTCGGGAAAATCCAGATCGAGTGAGCCGTTGGCAAACCGCTTCTTGCGCAACACGGAGGACGCTTCCCATGCGGTGTGCACGCGGCGGCTGACTTCATCGGTCGGCGGCTTCTGGAGCAGGGCAAATGCTTCTTTGTAGGTCAGTCGGGCTGCGCTCCGGATCACCGACTTCCCGAACCGGACGTTCCCGATCTTACCGGTCTTTCCAACCTCGGCAAAAACTGAGAATACCAAGCGCTCAACGCCGGGTTTGAGGCTACAAATACCGTTGCTGAGGGCTTCCGGCAACATCGGGATCACCCGATCGGCCAGATACACGCTATTCCCTCGTGCCACCGCTTCGCGATCCAGCGCGGTCTTCGGTCGGACGTAGTGCGAAACATCAGCGATGTGGATCGCGACCGTCCAACCGCTACCCGTTCGCTGCACCTCGATGGCATCATCAAAATCTTTGGCGTCATCCGGGTCGATGGTTAAAATAAAGCGCTCGCGAAGGTCCTCGCGCTTTTTCAGGTCCTCTGGATGAACCACCGGGCTAACGGTCTCTGCATCCCGCAATACTTCATCGGGGAATTTTTCCGGCAGGCGGTATTTGCGAATGATCGACAAAATATCGACTCCGGGATCGCCGGTGCGGCCGAGGACTTCGATGACTTTGCCTTCTGGATTGACGTGTCGGCTGGGCCAATCTTCCATTTTCGCCACCACCTTGTCTCCGACCTTCGCGCCCATGGCGATGGGAGGCTCCGGAACGTAGAGGTTGTGAACAAACCGGGGGTCATCGGCGACAACATAAAAAAAGTTTTTTGATTTCTGGAGCGTTCCGACCACGGTCTCGTTTTCGCGCTTGAGAATCCGTATGACCCGCCCTTCCCGGCGTGCCGATCCGCCTCGGGGCCCCCCTCCTTGAGCCGGTCGATTGTCCGTGGATAGCCGCGCGACCACCCGATCCCCGTGCATCGCGGTCCATGTGTTTTCCGCGCTGATGTAAAGGTCGGTCTCGCCCGGTTGCTCTGCCAGAACATGCGCTGCACCGCTGGCGTGGAACTGAATCGCCCCCGTAAAAAGATCCGCCTCTTTGGGAATGACATACCGGTCTTTGCGAATCCGGGCTATGTCCCCGGCTGTTTCCATCTGGTCGAGGGTGTCACGGAGTTTTTTCCGCGCGGCAGGTGGTAAACCCACCCTCTTGGAAATCTCGACCTGGTCCAGCGGCTGGTCGGCGATTGCAATCAGGATTTGCGCTTTGAGTGACGGGTGTTTTGGGTTTTCGGCCCGTGGTGCAGTGGTGGGCGAGGGGGAACGGGGCGGTGGTTGCTGCTTACGATTGCTGCCGCCCGAACGCGGACCGGAGGCGGGCTGCGGTTGGCGCTTTTGTTTGTTCTGATTCCTTGGATTACCCACTCCCGCAGCTTGTTTCGTCTTAGATGCGATGACAAGCAAATGCTAGGGCTTCTGCGCCAACGGCATTGCGCCAAATAGAGGGTTCTTCGCTGTTTTCGGTAGGTGAGCATGTTGAGTTAAGACCCGGAGGGTCCATTAGGAAATTTGCCGGTGATGCAAACCACCGGAATTCGATACGGCCAGTGATCCGCCCCGGCAGGGGCGGAGGAAAATCCCAACCCTGCCATCGACCCATCTCTGGCTGCATTACCATCGGGTTTTTGGAACCAAGGATCATGCGCCGGTCATTGCTTCTGCGTGGCATGGCGATTTGCATGCTTTCATGGGTGGTATTGTGTGCACCTTGGTGGAAGGTTACAGAGCATTCATTGTGAGTCAGTCGCAGAGGGTTACTCTCTGGCGTTACGTTGGCGAACCAGGAGGAGCACCGTCGTACGCGCACGTTTCGCGAGGAATATCTGGAACTCCTCCAGCAACACGGAGTGGAGTTTGATATTCGATATGTGTTTAGATCCGTCGCCCCTGCCGGGGCTGATGTCATCATCGCTCGATATTCCTGTGGTTGGCACCCTGAACTTTCTACAGATCAACCCTTATCCTGCATTTTATAATGATTCAACCGCATCTCATCTGCGCCGAAATAGTCGCCGGTTTGCATTGGCAGAGAATATGCCTCGCCACGAGTTTTCGTTAGTTGCCGCCTACTGGCCGTGACGGGGCGCGTATTCTTCGGCTATCCGCGCGCACGCGGACACCCTGCACCGAGGAGAAAAGAATTAAAACCATGAAGGACATGAAGCGCATGAAGATTCAGAAAAAATCTTCCTCAGCCATCTTCCCCTTCATGTCCTTCATGCTCTTCATGGTAGAAAGAAAAAAGGGGTCGCCTCGCCGGAAGTCACCTCGGCGGCAACCAGCGCAACATCCCGCTCATGCCCGGCGCGCTCGTTGTCCTCTCACAAACGAGTCGGGCAGCGAGTTCTCAAACCGCCCTATTATTTCCTCCTCCCTTTGCGTTAATCGTCCTTCACTATTATACCAAAAAAGTTGTGTCGAAAGCTCAGGGTTGGCACCATCGGCGCAAGACAGTTATCGCGCAGGGTAACAAATAGTCCCTACGGGAAGCCGGAGCAGATGCTACCGACCCACGGACCTGAGCGAAGAGGAAAGTGATACCAGATTTTGCCGGAGTGCATACTCCCAGGCCTGCACAAATGCCTCCGGGGTTCGATCCGCAACCGGGACTCGCGCCGAGAACGTCTGATTCATTAGCCGGGCTCCGACACCAGAGTTTGCGATCCGGTGCAGAGCCACCTCCATGGATATCACTGCTTCAGGAGCGGCAGGATTCCGGAAATCGATATAGAGTTCCGAAACTTCTACATCGACACGAAGATCGGCAGCACCCCCTTCGCCGATTAGGAGCACCCCCGTGAACTGTCTGGAATCGGTAAGCCACGTTCTTACGACGCCCGTCATCATTTCCTGTGGCGAACTCAAGAACCGGTTGTAGGGGTCCGTTTCCCAATCGGAATCAGTGAGGCGATATAGGAAGTTGCCTAAGCCCGACTGGCCAGGAATGTCGACGAAACTAATCGACGCCCGACCGGCAATCGTCCGCACGGCCGACGGTTTACCCGGATCCAGCAGAAAAGTCCGGCTTGGCGCACGAGCACCCATGAAGCTACATCCGCCCAGCGCTATCACGATGGCCCATGCGAGCACGAGTCCAAGGATCGATTTGTTTGAACGTTTGAGAATGGAAATCATTGGCGGCGGGGAGGCTTGTTCTCAAATACGCTGGCCGGCTTGGGAGGCCGGCTGAAAAATAGGCTGGATGGATCCCTTGCGAGTTCCCCGCTGACGACCCGGAAGTTGTCGGTGATGACCTTCAAGTTCGATAGCGACGCGGCGATGTCATTGCCATTGAAACGAAGTGCGGGTTCCATGTTTCGGAGAATTTGACGCAGTTCTTCGTTGGATCGACCTACCTCTTTGACGAGATTTTGCGAGTCGCTGCTGAGTTTCGGGATATTTGCCGAATCGACGGCGGACGACAGATCGGTGAGGAGCTTCTGCGCGTCCTTGCTCAACCTCGGGATATCTGATTTTTCCACTACAGATGATAGCTCGCGGAATAATTTTTGCGCATCGGCACTGAGTTTGTCGATCTGCGCCTCCGTCACGGTATCATTCAGGTTTTGCAACAAGGCCACAGTCCCATCGCTGATTCCTTTGATATTAAGCTCTTCAATTTCACGCATGATATTATTGACGGAATCCAGCAGACTCGTGAGTTCCCCCGGAGCCGATGGGATGTAATATTGGGTCATTTTCCAAGTGGGTACAAATGGCGGAAAGCGCTTGGGATCGGTGTAATTCACCTCGATGTAGTTGAGCCCGGTGATCCCCTGAGGCTCAATCCTCGCCCGCAACCCACGATCTATGCTACGCTGCAAGACTTCACGCAGGTCCGGTTCATCGAACATCCCGGGGAAAACCTCTTTGTCGATTTCCATCGCTATGACGACGAGGTTTTCTTGTCCTTCGCCTAGGAGTGTTGGAAATTCAGTGAACAGGAACTCGATCGCCTGCACCTTACCCACAGTCACGCCGCGAAATTTCACCGGCGAACCGACTTCAATCCCCTGCACAGTACCATCCGCGTAGGTAACCATTTGGATGCGCGGTCTGAACATCTGCCCGGCTCCAAACACTATCAGAGCCGCCGCAAGGAGCAGCGCGCCCAGAATTACAAACAATCCGATACGGAAAAAATGTGCGTCACTTTTCATTGAGATTCAGGTTCGGCTTGCCGCAGGAAGAAGCGTCGGACTTGGGGATCTTCCGAGTGATCCCGCAATTCCTGCGGCTTACCATCCGCAATAATACCTTGGGTGGATTTGTCGAGCATGATGACGCGGTCTGCAACCGCATAAATACTGGCGAGTTCGTGCGTGACGATAACAAATGTCATATTCAGCAGTTCCCGAAGGCGCAAAATCAGCGCATCAAGTTCTGCCGAAGTCACGGGATCCAATCCTGCAGATGGCTCATCCAGAAAAACCACGGCCGGATCCAAAGCCATCGCGCGCGCGAGGGCAGCCCGTTTTTGCATTCCGCCGCTCACCGCGCTCGGCAAGGAATCTCCGAAGTCGCCGAGGCCGACCATCATGAGTTTCATCCATGCGATCATCTCCAGAGCGGATTCGGGGAGGTCAGTGATTTCCTCCAGAGGCAGTCGGACATTTTGGGCCAAGGTATAGGAACCAAAAAGCGCGCCGCCCTGGTACGAGACTCCGATCCGGCGCAATATGTCGAGTCGCTCTTGGCCATCCGCAGATGTGAGATCGCGGCCCTCAATCAATACGCGGCCCTCCAGCGGCGGCAGCAAGCCGATGAGGTGCTTAAGTAAAGTGCTCTTCCCGCAACCCGAACCGCCGAGGATGACGAAGATCTCTCCCGCCGCGACTTGAAAATTTATGTCCTTGAGAATCACGGTTTCCCCATATCCAGCAGTCAGATTTTCAACTTTAATGATTGGCTCCATATGCATCAAAACCCCGTCGCGTAAAAAATCACCGCGAACAATGCATCGACCACGACGATAAGGAAGATGCTGCTCACGACAGCACTCGTCGTCGAGTCACCGACGGCCGTCGCTCCGGACTTGGTTTGCAATCCGCGCAGACAGCCCATTCCAGAGATGAGAAATCCAAAGACGACAGCCTTGATCAGACCCGCAAGCACATCCTGGTACGTGACTGCACCGATGAGCTGATTCCAAACCGAAGCCCAGGGATGACCGAACAAGAGAACGACGAAGAGCCCGCCCGCAACACCCGCAATGTTCGCATACATCGTTAAGAGGGGCATGACTCCCACGCCTGCAAGGATCTTAGGAGCGACCAAAAACCGAACAGGGTCGAGACCCATCGTCGTCAGCGCATTCACTTCCTCATTGACCTTCATCGTTCCAATCTCAGCGGCAAATGCGGAGCCCGAACGTCCGGCAAAAACAATTGCCGTCATGATCACGCCGAGTTCCCTAAGCATCGAAAGCGCCACGAGATTCACCACAAAAATGTCCACTCCAAATTGCCGGAGCGGAACGGTTGACTGGAACGCCATAATCATCCCCGTGAGAAATCCAATCATTCCCACAATGAGCAGCGCGTTCACTCCAGCCTTCTCAAACGTAACCCAGAACTCGCCCCATCGCACCGTATTCGGCCGCATGATGGAGCCAATCAACGCAACGGACGCCTGCCCGGTAAAAATAGTCATTTCGCGCAGATCGGAAACAAAATCGTAAGTAACCCGCCCGACGGCCACCGGAAAGGAAGCTTCTTGCTTTGCTTCCGGATGAAAATCGGGAATCTCCTTGGCATCGACCTGCTCGAGATACTTGGCCGTAGCTTCCGGGAGGTCTTGCAGATCTGCGTTGCGGGATTTCCGGAGATGAGTGAGAAGGGCAACCCCCGCTGAATCACAATAAGTAATCCCGCTCCCATCGACAGTAAATCCCTCAGGCAGTTGCTTCGAGTCCAGTTGTTGCCAAACTTTTGCGGTTGAGTTGGCGTCCAACCGTCCCTTGATCTTCACAACCGTGGAGTCACCGGACTCGATGATCTCGGCGGAGGCTGCAGTGGATTCGTTCGGCATGACTTCCTCTAGAAAGTATTCGGCTGGAACCAAAGCGTCGAGCTTGCCGAGCCATAGGGATATTCTTCCGGCGGATTCAGCGGTTTCAAATCCGCAGCGGGACTTTCTGTCTGCGCAATGACGCGCAATGCATCGACATCAAGAGAGCGCGCATTGGTCGACAGTAAAATCCATCCCCTTGAATTCAATAACGGCATCACCAGCGCAAGCAAGTCGCCAAGGTTTTTTTCGACACGGAATACACGCCCTCCCGCTCCACGGGAAAATGTCGGCGGATCGAGAATGATGACATCGTAAAGCTCTCTCCGACGAGCAAGGCGTGGCAGCACCGCAAATACATCATCCACGAGGAATCGATGTACCGTCGCATCCCAGCCATTTATTTCAAAATTCGTACGCGCACGCTGCAACGATTTCTTTGCGATGTCGATGCTTGTGGTAATCGCACCCACCCTCGCGGCGGCTAAAGAAAAGGCGCCCGTGTAGGCAAAACAATTCAATACAGTTTTCGGGCGGGCATGGGATTCCATCCACGCTCGGTTATTCCGTTGATCGCAGAACCACCCCACCGAATAACCCGCCTCAAAATCCACCATAGCCCGGAGGCCGCGCTCGGTGATGGGCACGGTCCTTGGAAGGTCGCTCTGGCCCGACAATAGGATCGGAACGTCAGCCTCGCCGGGCTGTTTCACTAATCGGCGAAGAAACAAGCGTCTGGCCCGCACGGCATGACGCCTACAAAATCCATCGAATTCCTGCCTCATTCGCTCTCCCGCCATGTCAGAAACAGCACTAATCAGAAAGTCATCGCCAAAGCGCTCGATCCATCCGCTCTCGCAAGTGCCCACGCGATACGCATTTGTTTGCTCCGCATCGAGCGCATCCCGGCAGGCCTGTGTGATCCAATACAAGGTTTTGTCAGGTGGTAGCCGCGGGCGGAACAAAGGGCGGGACAGGTGCGCCGATCGTGTCGGCAATTGCCCGTAAAAGCGCTTCCTCCCGTGGGCGGACCAAATCATCAGCGAGAATCACCCGTCCACAAGCAGTTAGAATTTTATTCTTGGTCACCGGGTCCGCCTGCTCGATCCGATCCAATGATGTATCGAGAACGACTAGGTTACAGTCATCCTGTCGTTCCATCGGAAATGCCTCCGGCTTGACCATGAGCGCTGAGATTCCCGCGGAGTACGCAGCATCCCGAGTCTCCGGATTCTCGCTTCCAAGCCAGGCCAGCGCGGAAAATAAATGCCTACAGTCAGGCAGCAGTGGCACGACAGACCGGAACTTCACCGACCCACCGCTGGACTTTTCAAAATAGTGATCCAAGTGTCGGACGATTGCTTTGTGTAGCACGAATTCAAGCAAGCTCACCTCGCCATCGCTTTCGATAATCTTACGAAGGTTTGAGCGGAATGACTTGTATTGCTCCTGAGAAAGCCGACGAAGCGATGGAATGCAAAGATCGATTACCGCCAGCACCGCGTTCTCCGGAATTTCATCCCGGCGCGCAAGTTCTTGGTCCAGCAACGCACGCTCGGCATTCGTGATTTCAATGAGTGCCAGTTGCTTGTCAAGGAGATCATCAGCGTGACTAAGCACCAGAGAGTAAACGATCGCTTCAGCAGATGCCGTATCATTTGCTCCAGCGCGGATGACTTCCGGCAGCGCTGCAAGGATCGCCGTCGCCACGCCTAGTTGGCGCACATCCGGAAGGCCACCCGCTGGTGCCCACGCTGTCTTCTTTGAAGGCGCATCGGGCTGCGGAATGTCCAGCTTGGTAACGCTTGCCGGTTCAAACTGGGGATTGATTGCCCGAATCCGCGACTCAATCGGCGGGTGCGTCGCGAACCACGACATCGCAGGGTTGGACAGTCCATTTCCAAAAAATAAGTGGCTTGCCTCGTCCGCGCGGGGGCTCTCAAGCCGCCCCGTAGCAGCGCCGATCTTGTAAAGCGCGCGGCTGATGCCATCCGGATTGCGTGTGAACTGGACCGCCGAGGCATCGGCAAGAAACTCCCGCTGACGACTAACCGCAGCCTTGATCAATTTTGCAAAAAACACCCCGATCCATCCAATGATGAACAATGCGACGCCAAGGCCGAACAGCCCGAGCGTAACGCCCGCAGATCCGCTATCCCGCCCGGTATTAACCCGTGCACGACCGCCAATCGCAAAAAGTATCCGGCCAAGAATGGCCAATAAAAGTATCCCATTGAGCACCCCCATGAGATGGATATTCAGACGCATGTCGCCATTGAGGATATGACTGAATTCGTGGGCAATAACGCCCTGCAATTCTTCCCGGTTGAATTTTTCCAATGCACCTGCGGTGACTGCGACCGCAGCATCCCCTGGATTATGTCCGGCAGCGAAGGCGTTGATTCCAGGTTCGTCCGCGAGGACGTATACCTCCGGGACGGGCACACCGGAGGCGATGGCCATTTCCTCCACGATGTTGCGCAGTTGAATTTCCTTGAGGTCCTGCGTGTGAGGATCCAGCACCCGCCCGCCGAGCATCTCAGCCACAACAGCCCCCCCTCGCGAGAGCTCAGCAATACGAAATATCGCACCTGCCAGCACAACTACGATGACCCCTCCAGAGACCATCCCCAGGAGCTGGAGGTTCGTCCAACTTTCACCGAGGGCGATTGCAAGGATCAACTGCAAGACGGCAATAATGCCGACAACTGCAAGTGCAAAGTAAACGATCAGCCACTTGGTCGCGCGGTGCGCGCGGTCCTGTCGGATGAAAAAGTCTGTTCCAGATTCCATGATCAACTAGGGCGCTGGCAGCGGCGGCGGCAGGTTTTTAGTGAAGTCCTCAATCGTGTCGTTCACAAAATCCCCCTCGGCACCAAACCACACCAGCGATCCGGCTCGATCGACCGACACCGCGCGCGCATCTGGTGCGGCAGCAACGATCGCGGACGCATCGACCACCTCACGCGCGGTATCAGCAGCGCCTGAGAGAACCAACACAGGACACGAGATTTGCATGAATGCCAGAGGTTGAGGGAACTTAAGATGGACAAGATCATTGCGGGCTCCGGCTTCCCGCGGGCTCAGCGGATAGATACTTCCAGCGAGCGCCCGGAGGAGCGATAACTGGACCGGGCTTTCCAATACGGTGTTTACGGGCAACAGCTCATCGTCCCAATCGGTATCCATCGCTAAGATCTGCCGGACGACACGACCTGGATCCTTCTCAAGCCTGGTAACTGCAAGCAATGCCCCAAAGTCTCCGCCCACCTGACTCAAAATCTGCGCTCCCAAAATTGGTGTATTCTCGAAACTGGCTATACCTTCCGAAACAACCGGAGCCGTGGGAGGGGAAATCAATACCAACCCACGGACGCGACCCGGGTGGCGAATCGCCAATTCCGCTGCGACCACCGCCCCTGCGCCAACCCCGAGCACCACCGCATCAGGCACCTCCAGCGCATCCAACAGGGCAGCCATCGCATCCGCTTGATCAGCGAAAAAGAATCCCGTGGCTAATGGCGTGCGCAAATATCCTGGACGCGACGGAGCAATAACCCAACTCCCCGCTTCGGAAAGCGCAGCGCCCAGCACCAAGCCCTGATCAAATCCACCGGGTGTTCCGTGGAGCACCAAAACGGGCTGACCATCTGCGGGACCGGACGTGGCAACCTCCTGATCACCCGCGGAGGTCAAAATGATGCGCGACTGCGCATCCAGCTCGGACAATTTTTTTGATCGCTGGTCAGCAAACCATGTGAGAACCAACCCGACGGTGACCAATGCGAGCATGCCGATTACAAAGAGGACCCGCCCGGCCCAGCGGAGAAAGTTAATCATGGGTCATTGCAGTTATCGAAAATTTAACGATGATAAATCCTCTCGCGATACATCCGGGGGCGTGGGGGCAGCCGGATTCGAACCGGCAACCAACCAGTTATGAGCCGGCTGCTCTAACCGTTGAGCTATGCCCCCTCAATCGGCTTGAGAGGAAATTACGTTTTCCGTCGCGCTTTGACCAGTCTGAAGATGGCTGTTAAAAAATCGCACGATATCTGCTAAAGCGCGAGGTTTTGCCGCGCGTCTGAAGACATGCCCTTCGTTTTCAAAGATCACCCGCTCGACATCCACACCACTCTGCGTAGCCAACCGCTCCAGCACAGCGCTGCGCTCCGGCTCAACCAAAAAATCGCGCCCGCCGTGAAGAATCAGAACGGGAGGTAATTTAGAAAAATCCCGGTCTTCGTGCTCCGGCAATACGCCACCGCTCATCACCGCCAGAGCATCAACGTTCAAATCCTCGGCAGCCAAAGCGACAGACAGAAATCCCCCGAGCGAAAACCCGAGAATCCCGATCTTCTGATCCGGGTTTGTGGCCCGGTGCGCATCAACAACCGCTCGCAGCACCTGACGCCACTTAGGCTCCTGCCGCATCGCTACCCCACGACTGACTACCCAATGCCCCGTCGCATCAAAATAGCGAACCACCACGGCCTCATGCCCCGATCGCGCAAGCGCAGATGCCACCTCGCGCAACATCGCACCATCGCCGGGAATGCCTCCAATGCCATGCAGCAAAAACACCGTCGATACGATTGGCGAAGTATCATGCGACAAATAACTCTCGATGCGAACTCGGCGCCCGTTCCAGTCAACCGCCGATCGATTAAGCTGTATGTCAGCTGGAGGCTTGGGAACGACGCCACAAGCGGCAAGCATCGAAAGTACCGCAGCAACCATCGATCCGCGCTGCGGAATCATTTCCCAGGAACAGAAAACGCGGGCGCACCCGACCGCTGAGGCACCAGAGCCAGCGCGGATGGATCATACCCCTGAACTTTCATCCGATCCAAAATCTCCGCCATGGTCGCCTCTGTAAGCTCCGGTGTCCGGGACAAAATCCAGGCGTAATTTCGGGATGGATGGCCAATAACCGCATAGCCATAGTCCGGATCGAGATCAATAATCACATAGGCAATGCGAATCGGCCAGATCGGCTGCACCTGCCACTCGGCATTGGTGGTTTTGTTTTTTACGATCCCGAGCGTGCGCACCCGCATTTCTTTCCCATCGAAATCCGG
>JBDNGG010000137.1:0-3089 GCA_041689405.1 Terrimicrobiaceae bacterium
AGGTCGGACTGGAATAATCCCCAAGTTGAGAAATCAACGGGCATATTGGAAGACCAGCTAACATTGCTTGGCTGAAACCGCACGGCGTGCAAGTGGTCCATCGCTGCGGAGAATTCCGAACCCGACGCACGAAGTAAATTACCTCGCATCACATAACCCCAGAAAAGATCCTCTCTTCGGCATTCTCGGGTAATACCCGGACGGTCTTTTTTGGCTAAAGCATTTAGCGTTTCGGAAATCGTTCGGTCCAAATAATGGATCGCGCGAGTTCGGTAATAGGCTTGGAGTGGTGTGCCTGAAGCGCTCTGTGATTCGCGGGCGTAGTGTTGTCCCCACCGAGCAGGATTCACCGATAGCGTAGGCTCCAGCTTTTTCTCGCCGACTGAATCAGCCATAAATTCTAAACGGTCTGCGCGGTCCTGCTGGTTGAGGAATTCGCGCTCAACGATTGATGCATTGAACCATGCGGCTTCACTTTGTGGCACATACCTAACCGCCTGCGAGTAGGCGTATCGCGCGTGCAATGCATACACGATACTTGCCGCAGGGTCATCCGTGCGTGCGGCTCTGCGCAGGTAGTGATCGCCAAGGAGTTGGTGAAGTTCATTAAACTTAGACACCTCCAGACCCTCGGAAATGATTCGCTCGGAATCCTCATCGTCGGCTGAGCGTGAGTGCAAATAGCGCGTGCGCAGGAGCGTGTTTCCTGCGTCGAGCGCAAGTGCTTTACGGAAAAGATCAGCGGACTCTGCAGGCAGCCCGGTGGATTGAAATCGGCCGGCGAGGTAGGCCAAGCTCTCCGCTCGCAGCGCATTGCCGTTGATGCCTGTCACGATCCAGGCGAAAGCACCGGCAATCAATGCGGTCGCAATCCACTTCGCAAATAGCCGACTAGATGAGGTCCAAACGAGAATTGCCAATGCGACGGAGAACGAGAAAGGCAATCCAAGAACGGTCAACTGAATGAGCCGGGCCGGTAGTAAATCGGGATCCACGCTCACAGCGAGAATAGACCATTTTAATACGTAGTAGAGAATTCCGACCGCTGCCTAAACGATGGCGATACGTGCGCCCCGCTCACCATTTGCAAAATCTCGGTTCAGCCACCGCGCAGCCACTGCCCATGACGGTATTGCGACGATAAGCAACACCAGAGCTGCTTCAAAGGCGTGCCCACCCCATGGAACCGGCAGCGATCCGAGTGTCAGGTCTTGAGGTAACTCGACAAATGCATGGCACAACAGGATCACCAAGGTGCTCCCAAGAACGAGCGCCAGCACATTAACATCCAATCGGGGAGGGGAGCGCACTTCGGAGGCTTCATTCGTCCACGACCCAATCGCAACGACCATTCCACCAAACATCCAGAACAAAAAATTGGTATTGCCAGTCGGAAATACAAACTCCATGTCGATCCAATGGGCAGTCAGTCCTGTCATTAACGCCACCGCAAGCCAACGAGTGCTGGGGTCGACAGTGCTGCGAATTACTGGATCAACCGGGTTTCGCTGGAGTATTAAAAAGACCGGGAATCCAACGAGAAATCCCAGCGCGAATCCGAGGCCGGAATACCCGGCATCATACAGCGCCGCCATACCAAAGCCCGCGACTCCGCCGCAGAGTGCGCATGTAGAAAATACGCCGAGTCGCATTCCGCTGGTTCGCGGGACGCCAATTGCATTCAATCCAGCAAAAAATATCTCGAACAGCAGCCAAAAAATCGCAATCACGCCTGCCAGCCCCAGCGTGAGAAAAATATCCCAGAACAGGCTGTGACAACTCACCTCGAGCATTGTTGCCGGCCACGCAGGGAGCCAAACCCATGATGACGGTAACACGGACCGCACAGTGTCGGGGCCGTAGCCAAAGAGGAGGCGCAGGCTCGCGTGCGAATCCGGGCGTCCATCGGGCTGGGCGATCTCATCCTCAGAAAAAATCCGTTCGGAGACCGATAACCACAGCGTTTGCCGAAATGGATCTCCAGTTCCTTGGCCGAGCGGAACAATACGCGCGAGCCGCGAGACCCATGGGACGCCCTCCATGTTTACCTCAAGTTGCTGCATCACCGCCAACCCCACCAGAACGGCGCCGAGCGCGCAGCCAATAATTGCGACGCGCTTCACCCATAGCCACTGGCTTCCGATCCACGCTATGAAGACGGTGCCGAACATCAAACTGATGGCCAGCGCCAGGAATGGCCCGCGCTTTTCAGTTCCGAGAAATGCAATCAACTGCAGCGCCAGCAATCCGGCCAAAAGCAGGGTGGCGCGGTCCAATTTTCCATTTGCTGCCCGGACGCACTAACGGAGTCTCCAAGCGCAGAGCGGCATCATCATCGCCAGATATCCCGCCAGAAAGATCGGTCCCGCACCAAAGGACGTCAGCCCATACCTTCGCGTGGCGAAATGATTGGGAGCCAGGCCATAGATCTCCGCGAGTGCAAGCAATCCAATCGGCAGACTCGCAAGCAGCAGCATAGATACGAGCCGATGCAGTTGTGCCCGATCCCTCAGGAAGCAGACAATCGCCAAAAATAACCCTGCCTCGTAGAAGCGAGCTGGACCTGCAAAAGAGACCATCGTGCGCGACACGGCGGTCCGCGAAGGATCGATCGAAAGAAACGTGGACGCCGCTGCCGTCACCAAAAAAAACGCCGTCGCCGCCAACACCCAACCACTCGGGAAGAAAGCACACGTTTCCTTCGCCCGCGTCTTCGCAATTAAGTGGATCGCGATTGCCGACCATCCGAGCAACCCGGCGAGATGAAATAGCCCAGACTTGACGGGCACGAAATGTAAGGTGGCATGGGGCTCGAATGCCAAGGGCACCATCAACGCTGCAAGCAGCCATGCCGCTTCCGCAAGCACGGGTGCCAGCGGCACTCGGGGATCACTAGCGGAAATTTCGCGGTTTTTTTTGCAACTCAAATGTTGATGCCACAACCGGCGTGCGATTCCAAATACTGCTTTTATTTAATCCCCGAAATACAGACTTACCCTACGTAAATATACAAGATTCCCGGTTTTGCAATCGAGTTACGAATCGTCCAACTTGATCACGTAAACCAAACCAAATATATGAAAAACCCA
>JBDNGG010000138.1:0-3940 GCA_041689405.1 Terrimicrobiaceae bacterium
TAAGCTAATCACGGGGGTTCTGATGAGATGTGCGGCGGGCATTGAGATGTCCGCTGTCCATAAATCAGCAGAAAAGCTCTTGGAATTGAGCGGAGGAGTATGCGCCGTGATCCGATCGCCATCCGGTGCGCTGGCAGTTTCGAAAAACGGGCTGAAAGCCATGGAAGGCCGTTTGCGCATCGTGTCGTTGAAAATTCAGAGCGCAGTCGGTAGGGGTCACGTATTTGTAGCAGGCTTTTTTTATCAATACCACAAGTCGGAACCCCTCTCAGAGTATCTCAAAGCAGGCCATACGGCTGCCGCTTCGCGTTTGCTCGATTCGACCGACCTCCGGCGGGTTCAAGCGGCTTGCATCATGCTTGGAGCTGATCGAGAAATTCGGCCAGAGGGACGCAGATCACTCGACGATGAATCACCACGAAGCGGCCTAGAGATGGAGTAATATTGAAAGAGACTCTGCCGAGACGTCATTCATATTGGTGCCTTCATCCGCCTCCGACAAATGTCCAAATGAATGCGCGCCCTGTTGCACTGGCTGCCACAGTTCTGTTTACGACGTCACTTAACGGCAGTGTTCGGAAACAAAAGCCGCCAAAGCGGGACACGACGAAGGATGACTTTTGCTTCCACGCGAGAGCCACCCACAAGGACTTGGGGCGAATGATCCACGGCCACGATGATGCGATAGGACGGAACATCCGCCCCGGTGGCAGGGGCTACGGAGGATTCCGGTTGGAGCGCGACTGATTCCACCCGGCCTTCAATGTAGCCGTCGCGGAGCGGATCGAACGCCATGGAGCTCATAAGCACCCGCTGACCTGCTTGGACGCGATGCAATTGGCTTTCGTCCGCGAAGAGTTCTGCTCGGTTCACTGGACCGTGGGCGAGGTAAACGAGCGGCTCGCCGCGATCCACCCGCTGACCGCTGCGCCGCTTCGTGACCAGCGTGACGGTTCCATCCGCCTCGGCGCGAAGCGTCGCGCGATGGATTGCTTCCTGGAGGATTTCTCGTTCCACCTCGAGGCTCCGCAGTGTTGCCACCGAGGCATCGTACTCGGCAGTGGCCTCATCGCGAATCGCCTTTTCGAGACCTCCGTCGAGCATTTTCGATCGACCTTTGATTTTGAGTTCTTCGATTTTGGACAACTCGACCGCCAGGCGCGTCTGCTCGAGGTCTTGCGCACTGATCAGCCCCTTTGCATAGAGCTCCGTGGCGCGATCTTGATCATTGCGAGTTTGCGCAGATCGCTCTTGCTGGGAAAGAAGCTCCTCCTGTACGTACCAGAATTCCGCAGGCAAGGGAATTTTCAGGATGCGCTCCAAGCGGAGTTTTTGAAGTGAAACATCGGCCATGGCACTGGTGATCGATGCTTCAACGGTGCGTAATCTTTCCTGATCGCCCGTCGTGTCCATCGATACCAACGCATCCCCCGTTTTGACTACCGCGCCCTCTCGGACCGCGACCTCGCCCAGTAGTCCATCTTCGAGCGCGTGGAGGCGGCTGTTCGCAGACGGCCAGACGGCACCTGTCGCCCTCACCCGCTCGTCCACCGGAACAAATACCAAGGCTGCGACAAGCAGGCACAAAGTGCCTGACGACACCCAGATGATAAGTCGCCGGATCTTTACCAGCCGTTCGCGCATTCCGATAGGTCGAGGCTCCATGGTCTTCACACTGCAATGGCGTCATTCGAGTCGAACGCTCCATCCCGCTGCACTCGCGGATGCTGCAGCGCGCTGTATGCACCACCGATCTTCAGAAGCTCGTCATGGCTGCCGCACTCGACCATTCGGCCCTTTTCCATCACTATAATTCGATCCGCTTTGCGGATCGTCGTGAGTCGGTGTGCGACGATGAAAACCGTCCGGCCGCGCATGAGCGTGTCCATCGAATCTTGGATCAGTGATTCGCTGCGCGTGTCCAGAGCGCTGGTGGCTTCGTCGAAAATCAGAATGCGTGGATCCTTCAGGATGCATCGGGCGATGGCAATGCGCTGGCGTTGCCCTCCGGACAGCGTGACACCTGCCTGACCGATTTGGCTTGTCATGCCTTCGGGCATCTCGTCGATGAACTCAAGGGCATTTGCCATGAGGGCGGCATTCCGAATTTCCTCGTCGGTGGCATCCGGGCGGCCATACCGGATATTTTCCTCGACTGTTCCGGAGAACAAAAAGTTTTCTTGAAGCACAATCCCGAGCTGTTGCCGGTAAACGTCGTAGTCAAGACGCCTGAGATCCGTGCCATCAATTAAGATCCTGCCGTCCGAGACATCGTAGAACCTTGTGAGCAAGCTCATCAGCGTGGATTTCCCGCTGCCACTGGCTCCCACCAATGCCACGACCTGTCCCGCCGGCACATCGAGGCTAAAATCACGGATCGCTGGACGCTCGGGGTCATAGGCAAACGCCACCCGATCAAATGTGACGCGTCCTTCAAATGATGCCGGCACTACGGGGTTGGCGCACTGAGTAATCTCCGGCCGGATATCCAGCAAATCGAGAATTCGCTCAAATCCCGAGCGTGCATTTGTGCTTACCGTGATCAGCGACGAGAGGTTTTGAATCGGAGTGAAGAGCATCGTCAAATAGGTCAAAAACGCGACATAGCTTCCGATGGACATTCCCCCGCCGATAACCGTAGATCCACCCCACAACAACACCACCCCGTAAAATACGGCAAATAGCAGGCCCAGGCTGACATTCATCCGCTGGCCGATGAGAGGGAGCTCAAGTTCGACGTCGAAATTGTCTTTAATCGTATGCACGAAACGCCGACGCTCAACAGATTCCTGTCCAAATGACTTCACAACACGGATACCCGCAAACGTTTCTCCGAGCATGCCGGCTAGCAGAGATTGACGCTCTTTGACCTCATGTTGTTTCGATTTCATCTGCCACCTGAAACGATGAATCACCACAAAATAGATTGGTAGCGCGCAGAGGCAAAATAACGTGATCTGCCAGTCCAAGAAGAACATTATCCCTAGCGCGATCACCAGCGAAACTAGGCTGTTCGAGATCGTCGATGACGCTGTGTTGACAAAATTTTGAATCGCGATGGCGTCATGAATCACCCGGTTCACCAGGCTGGCCGTCCGTGAGCGTTCATAAAACGAGAGATGCAGGAGCTGGAGGTGATGAAACAACGTTTTCCGGATATCGAAAACCGTGCGCTGCCCGATATAATGCGTGAGCATCTCGTGGCCGTAACTTACTGAGAAACGAATGCCCTGAAGAGCCAGCGAAGCAGCGACCAAGCCGACCAAAAGAGGTCCATTTTTCCCGGGAATCGCTTCATCAATCACAAGTTTCAAAAATAATGGCATCAACATGGCCAAGAATACCGTGAACAAATTCCCTGCAGCGGCTACGAAGACAAGGTCCTTGTACTTCCGCAGAAATTCCCAGAACTTTGCAGGGGCGTCGTCTCTATGAAACGGCTTATCCGAGCGCCAGATATTTTCCTTCGGACGAAGAGGATCTGGAGGCGGGTCAGCAGCAGGTTTTGAAGAAGAATTCATCAATTGGGCGGCGACAACCTACATCTAGTGCCTCCCACCTGTGGTCTAATATCCTGCCCCTAGTGCACCTGACGCAAGACTTTCATCAAATAATTTCGGTTCTGTGCTCTTTTCGGTGGGTGAGCATGTTCAGTTAAGACCCGGAGGGTCGATATTCCGGTGGTTGGCACCCTGAGCTTTCTCCAGATCAACCCTTATTCTGCATTTTATAATGATTCAAGCGCATCTCATCTGCGCCGAAGTCGTCGCCGGTTTGCATTGGCAGAGAATATGCCCCACCACGAGTTTCGGTAGGTGCCGCCTACTGGCCGTGACGGGGCGCGTATTCTTCGGCTATCCGCGCGGACGCAGACACCCCGGACCGAGGAGAAAAGAATTAAAACCATGAAGGACATGAAGCGCATGAAGATTCAGAAAAA
>JBDNGG010000139.1:0-7104 GCA_041689405.1 Terrimicrobiaceae bacterium
ATGCTGATCTGGAAGACAACCACTGTTTCGCAGGAATGGATCGCGAGGCGATTGCAGATGAAAAGTGCCGCCAATGTCAGTCAGCTCCTGAGCCGGACTCGTTCGGGCAAAAACAATGAGAAACTTCCGCTCGCGCTTTGTGAATTCATTGCCAATGAGAGTTCATAGAGTTAGCCGTGGGGCAAAGTGTCAAGATTTGCACACTGACCCCAAGTTTCCCGTGTCCCATTCTGCATAAAAGCGACCTCCAGGCGTGTCTACCGGCCACGAATTTTCCGTGTGTTGAACCCTTGATTCGGCCTCACCCGTAGGGTGAATCGCAACGACCTCGCTCAGCGTATCCATATCGCTCGTTATAGGTCGCTTACAATCCTTCTGCTATATTTTCATTTTCCTTTTTAGGATTAGCCGGCCAGAGGATTCTGCTCCATGCCGACTCGCATTTCGGATCCGGTGGACGCGAAGCAATCGCCCAGGGGCTTTCCGAGATCACGGGAAATCCGCTCATGATCGTGGATGAGGATTTCGCAGGACTGACCGCTGCCGATGTGGATGGGGTCGATGCGATCCTGATCTATCACACCCAGACGAAGGCCTCTGCGGAAATGCAACAGGTGCTGGGCGCTTGGGTTGCGGAAGGAAAGCCATTGATCATCGTGCACGCCGGAATTGGAGTCTGGCCCGAATGGTCGAACTACACGGCGGGGTGTGGCAATGTGTGGGATTGGATTTCACAGGAGAAGAAAACCGTATTGCAGCAAAAACGTTCAAGCAAGGTTCTGTCCGGGCCTGTCGCCGGGCTGGTTATCCCATTCTTTATCAAGACCCGTTTCTGTAGTCATTCTGTTGACTGTTGCGCAACGAGGAATCCCTTGCAATATTAAGAACTCTACAGTTCTGAAAAATGCTTCCTCCTCCGCCACAGCCTACCCCTCCCGAAAAATCCAGGACCCTACTTCGCGACAGTCGGTCAGGCATGGTATTGCTAATTGTTCTGACGTGCCTCTCCCTGCTGGCGATTCTAGTCGTTTCCTTTTTGCTGGCGTCAGGCACGGAACTAAAAGCCAGCAAGCTGTATTCTGTCTCCGCCAAGACTCAGAACCTTGCCGCAAGCGGGATGAACCTCGCCATGGGCCAAGTGAAGGCCGGCGCAAAGGCCGACAGCAACTCTGTCTCATGGGCTTCGCAGCCGGGAATGATCCGGAATTACGATGCGAGCGGCACCAATTCCACTGCCATTTACAAACTCTACTCGAGTTCCCAAATGACGGTCACCGGTCCGGATGCCGCTGCATTCAGCCCTGCCGCAGAAGCTCCCCCGCTGGACTGGGATGCCAAACCAGCCCGATATACCGATCTCAACGCGCCGGCGGAAGTCGGCGGATTTCTGAGCTTTCCCATTGTCGATCCCCGCGCTTCGGCGGGAGCAAACGCCGTGACGGGCTTCAGCTATAATGCAAGTGTCAATGGTGCGATAGCCGCCACATCCGGGACCGATGACAACGCCCGGCTGCCCATGCCTGTCGAGTGGCTCTATGTGCTTAAGGACGGCTCCTTTGTCGCCGCCACCTCCGCTGATGGAAAAACGGCGACCGTCGCAGGCGCCTCTAAGACTAATCCCATCGTCGGCCGCGTGGCGTTCTGGGCCGACGATGAATCGTGCAAGGTGAATGTGAATACTGCATCCGAGGGAAACTTCTGGGATATCCCGATGGCAACGCTCAAAGACGAAGGCCCTCTGAACGCCTTCACCCCCATGGCGGGTGAATATCAACGCTATCCGGGGCATCCTGCAACCACCTCATTGAGTGTTGTATTTCCGTGGCTGAAGGGAACGACGATTGGTGCAAAAAACGATGAATACCTGCGCATCGCTCCCCGGATCGTGGCTGGAGGTTCTCGCGAGGGAACAGAGTGGTCAACAGGAGCAGACGCCTTGCAAGCGGACTCCGACCGACTGTATGACTCGGTCGACGAATTGATTTTTGCCCCCTCGCGAGCAGCCCTGGGCAATGTCACTTCTACGGATCTTGAAGCGCGACGTTTTTTTCTGACCGCTCAAAGCAAGTCTCCCGAAACAACGCTTTTCAACACTCCACGCATTGCGATCTGGCCGGTTCATCGCAACCCGTCCGCCCGGCATGCCTCTGAAAAACTGATCGCTTTCGCAGCGACCACAAAGGGAGCCAACGGGCGTCCGTATTTTTTTACACGGGAAGACCCATTGGATCCAATGAAAGATTTTAATGACGCATCGCGCGGTGGACGAAATGCGGAGATCTTGGGCTATTTGCAAACCATGACATCCTGGCCGATCCCCGGGTTTGGCAGGTCGTTTGCGCAAAAGTGGACTCAACCCGAGAGGGATCAGATCCTGGTTCAGATCTACGACTACATTCGCTCCTGCCTGAACCTTCGCACAAAGGTCCTGAACGGCGTCGTGAGTTCAGCTCCAGGGGCCGTCAGTTACACGCGCGACGAAAACGGACGGCAGGGAAATGTTTATCCCACAGCGTTGCCCAGCGGGACGCTCCTCGGTGCAGGGAGGAACCTGAGCACCGACACACGTGGCTTCGGGCGCTTTCCCGTGGTGAAAGAGATTTCCATGGTTTTTGCGGCGGAGTCTGATCCGGTGATGGGAGGAACGTCATGGAGCAATCGGCTGCCGGTCGTGGACCCCGCGACTCAACTTCTTATCGGCACACCCGCTGGTCCTGGCGGGGTCCCTGCGGAGGTACCAGCCCGCCCGGCGAAAATTTGGCCGGCCTTGCTTGTAGAAATGTTTTTGCCATCCCAAGGACTCAAAGAGTGGCTTCCGAATCTGAAGGTCACTGTCAGCGGTCTCAGTTCGTTTTCGTGGAGGGTGACCGGCCCAACTGGGATCCAGACGTCAGTGCCGATGTTCAACTCCGACTCCAAAGTTTTCAATGCGAGAAACGGCGCCTCGGGGCGGGCGCAAGTCAACACCGGCGATTTGGGCGTTGCCTTGCTCTACACGGACAACCCGCCGGCATGGACCGGTAATCCTGCGGGACCTACCGCTGACAATTGGTCGCCAGACTTTCTTTTTAACGGCGGAACAGTCGAAATCACAGTCGACTTGGCGGAGAAGGATGGCAATGTGAACGTCGCTTCGGTGATGCCTGCTTCCATGCTACAAAAGCTAAGGATCACTTTTCCTGCGATGACGAACCGACTGCCGAATCCCCGCATGGGTTGGCAAAATACGTTTGGCCCAGGTAATAGCGTGACAGGCGTCAAAACCTACGGGTCGATGGCGGCGCGCCAGATCGATCATCAGAAACCCGTTGCGCTGACGTTTATGGATTCGGCTGGGTCAAGCTTCTCCCGAGCGGCGGGATTCACTTTTGAAGACAGTGGATGGTGCCCGCAATATCCCGACACTGTGAAGAGCATGGTGGTAAGGCACGGGGATTTCAGATTGGTGGGGGCATCATCGGAGGCCCTGAAAGGAGGAGATGTCAGTGATCCAAATAACATCTTTGTTCCTCATCAGAATTACTTCACTGGCTTGCCGGCGGGTGCGACCGTCGCGGCCAATCCGGCGCTTTATCAGAGAGCATGGACCGCTGAGCCGCTGGCCTATTACAATGCGCATACCCTGCATGCCAACTCGACCGTTGCTTTATATATGCAAACTCTTGGGAAATTTGTCTTTGGCCCGGACCTTGCACATTCTTATCAAGGATGGGGAGGAAATCCTGCGGATTCAGGGCCGTCGATCGCGCCTGGGATCCTGGCCGCAAACAGCCTTGGACGCCAGGGCGACTGGGACAATGGAATTGGCAGTTCCGGAGACGGAGCGTTCATCAACAAGCCGGATGAAGGAACAGATCGCCAAACAGCAGACCCAGATGGCGGTCTGAATTATCTTTGGGATTCCACATGGGAAACCGTCACTCCCCAGCTTGAGAGAACATTTGGTCCGATGCGGCAGATTGCTTCGCCGGTGATGTTCGGATCCCTGCCGACCGGCGTGAAACGCGGTCGGCCGTGGGAAACTCTCCTCTTTTGTCCAAATCCGGCCGCATCATTTACCCTTCCCAGCCCCGGCTTCACGACAGCTCAGCACGCGGGCTTTGAGTCCCCTCCAGACCACCTGCTCCTCGACCTCTTTTGGATGCCGGTCAGCGAACCCTATGCTATTAGTGATCCGCTAGCTACAGCCGGAAAGATAAACCTGAATTACCAGATTATGCCATTTACTTACGTGAAGCGGAATACCGCGATGCGCGCGGTGCTGGCGAATCAAAAGCTCACTGCATTTGAGGAGGCGAGCAGGGCGGGCGGAACGCTGGCTTACAAGGCGGCTTGGAACGTTTATCCCGGTCTTACCCAAGCAATCTTGGGAAACTTGACGAGCCGCCATGATATCGATGCATCCGAAACTTTGTTGCAGTTTGACGAGATATTTGCAGATGGGAAAATTTTTAAATCGCCGACCCAGATTTGTGAATTGTTTTTGGTTCCGGCGGGACAGACTCTCGCAACAACAAGAAGCCCCACCGGATTTTGGAGCACACGCCGGCTCACGGGAGACAACATGCGCGAACGCCCTTACAATGCCATCTATCCGCGGGTGACGACGCAGTCGAATGTTTATACGGTTTATGTGAAAGCCCAGGACCTCAAGCAACTGCCGGCGACTTTGGGTGGATCAACGGCTGACACATTTACCGAAGGCAAAGACATCGTGGAAGGTGAATTCCAAGCTTCCTACACCTTCGAACGATATCTTGATCCGAATGCTTCGCTGACGGGTTCGGACACTGCTCCGCTGGGCTCGCTTTACAAACTTCGGGTGATCACGCAGAGAAACCTTTCCTACTGATCCTTCGGTTGCTTCGAGTCAGTCGCTAAGATGCCATGGGCGCTGCCACCATCGACTCATATGCCTCCGAAAATACCCAGTGGTCGAAGCTGGCAAAGTCGTGAAAATTGGTGCCCGTCGCAGGGGACAACGTCCAATGACAGGCCTGGCCGTCGTCATAGTCGAGTCGGCAAACGTTCGCCCGCCATTTTGAACCGGCGCTCGGGGGCGTGCCGGACAGTCCTGTCATGAGAGCAAAGGGAATAAAAAACTCGGTTGACCAGGCCTGGCATGCGGCATGCGGGATTTTGTTGCCACCGGTAATTGTTGTCATTCGTCGGGTGGCGCGTTGTCCTCCATTTTTCCATGGCAGCCAGCCATGGAAGGTTCCGCAATTGTTGCTCACGAGAAGCGGTAATTCGTATCCCAGCGGCGAGATTTCATACTCGAGATAGACGGGGTGCCGTTCGTCGGGTTGGAGGAAGATCTCCACGACGTCCTCTTTGAAGAGATCGGCAAGGTCCCGGGTGAGGGTGCAGGTCAGGCGCCGGTCTTCGCACTCGACCCGGAAGTAGAGGCCCGTTACCGACCAAAGGATCCGGCAGCGGGTGGTCCATTCCGTATCCGGCAAAACCGGAGTGAGCGTAAGCCAGTCGGCTTTTTCCCATTCCGCGGCTTGCCCGTTACCGTCGAGTTCGAAGTCTCTCGTTTTTGGAATGGTGGTCATAGCTGGTAGAGGTCTGAGCTTTTTCCTTGAATGACGTAAGAGGGGACAAGTTCCGCCGAATCAAATGCATCCCGCAGAAAAAGGAGAGACTTTTCCTTCGGCCCAAAAATGTCGGCGGAGAAATCAGCGTCGGGCCATGCTTCGCAGAAGTGACCGAGAAGGTGGTGGCAGGGATTGCCGCGAGCGGCCGGATGCCGGGCGTGCCAGCTCAGGGCCCCGTCGCGGATGTCGGTAATGTGGCCGGTCCAGGAACTCTCGGGTGCGGTGAAGGGAATGCCGCGCGCGGAGCGACCGATTATGAGGGATCCGGCGGGAAGCTGAGCGGTCACTTGTTCCACCAGGCGGGCGGGCAGCCACCAGTCATACATGGCGACCTTCAGTCCTCCCTGCCGCTGATCGACTATCTCACAGAAAGTGGAGTAGATGTCGGCAATTCCGGCCTCGAGAGACCGACCGTTGCAGCGGGGGCAGCCCGCGTCACAGAAAGAGGCCTCGTTATCGATCATGCTGACGATCGCGCCGGAGATTCCGGGCAGGGCCTCTATGGCGTCTCTGGCCATGGCTTTCCAATACGCCACGGCCTCCGGAACTTCCCAGCAGAAGGCGATCTCCTTGTCTCCATGCCATCCCCAGCCTCCGTGTCCTCGCCATTCCTTCGGCAGAAGCGCCTGGGAATAGGCGGGCGGGCGGGGGGCCCGGGCGAGCCAATTCAAAGTGCTTTTCCCTTCTTCCTTGTCCTGAAATCGAAAGTCGAGGGTTGCCACTGGAGATTGAGGCAGGTTTCCCGAGCGAATCATCACCCCGGCCATGGATTTTGGCTCGCCCTCAAAGCCAGCCAGCCGGGCGATGATTGCGACATCTCCACCTGGGTGGGCGACGGAAACGAAATGTAGCTGGTCCTTCTGCGGCGATGCCCCACTGCCGGACCTGCTGATCTCGAGGATGCCATCTTTCCAAGAGCTGGTTCCAGGCGTTCCGGTTCCGCCAATATCAACGCTCTTCCAGTTCCATGCCTCGGCATGGATTGGCAAGACGCTCAGAGAGAGGAGCACGGCGAAAAGCAACAATAAAATTCCAGAACGGTTCATTGATAGAAGGTCAATCGACGACGCAAGAGGACGACAGGTGTTCTGCGCCAGTGAGGGGAGTCGGGAATCGGGAGGGAGTGTCTGGGAAGAGTTCAGAATTCCACAGCATTCTCCTTCGATGGAATTGTGGCAAACAATTCATTAAGGAAACACAATCTTCCGAATCGCAGTGCATATGTGTATTTAATCTGCTTGTATGCAGCAAAGCAGGGCAAACGCATTAAAATCCCAAGAGGGATAGAAGGTAAGAGTGATCCCATGCGGCATTTTTCTGTTTTCCCTTGATACCGCGCTTTTTGGTGGTGTCATTTTTGAGGACATTGAGGGTCATGTGGCGGAGGATGGCCATGTTTTCTGCGGCAGATCCGGCGCGGATTCTGCACGCGTCCTCTGAGAAACAAACATCCAACGACCAGTGGAGGGAGTTCTCCACAGACCAGTGCCCGCGGACGGCGCGG
>JBDNGG010000140.1:0-11196 GCA_041689405.1 Terrimicrobiaceae bacterium
CCGCGGAAAGTGGCCCTTGGGATGCTGATTTGGAAGACAACCACTGTTTCGCAGGAATGGATCGCGAGGCGATTGCAGATGAAAAGTGCCGCCAATGTCAGTCAGCTCCTGAGCCGAACTCGTTCGGGCAAGAGCAATGAGATACTTCCGCTCGCACTTGGTGAATTCATTGCCAATGAGAGTTCGTAGAGTTAGCCGTGAAGCAAAGTGTCAAGATTTGCACACTGACCCCTAGTTTCCCTACCCGGGTTGACTTCCGACGAGGCGAACCCTTTTTTTCTACCATGAAGAGCATGAAGGACATGAAGGGGAGAAGGCTGAGTAAGATTTTTTCTGAATCTTCGTGCTCTTCATGCTCTTCATGTCCTTCATGGTTTTAATTTTTTTCTCCGCGGTCCAGAGTGTCTGCGTCCGCGCGGATAGCCGAAGAATACGCGCCCCGTCACGGCCAGTAGGCGGCAACTAACGAAACTCGTGGCAGGGCATATTCTCTGCCAATGCAAACCGGCGACGATTTCGGCGCAGATGAGATGCGGTTGAATCATTATAAAATGCAGGATAAGGCTTGATCTGTAGAAAGCTCAGAGTTGGCACCACCGGCTAATTTCCTAATGGACCCTCCGGGTCTTAACTAAACATACTCACCCACCGAAAACAGCGAAGAACCTAAATTCCCGTCTTGCTTGGCGCTTGATGCTCGCCCAATGCCCAGCTACTACGGCGGAGTGTCAAAAATCACACCAGACCAAAAACTTGCCGGAGCACTCGTTCCGGTGTTCGCCCTTCGAGGAGAGAAAGATCTTGGTATTGGGGATACCGAATCGCTCAAAGAATTCGTGCGCTGGGCAAGAAAACATGGGATGCGGGCGGTTCAGATTCTCCCGGTTAACGAAACGGGAGCCGACCACAGCCCTTATAATATAATTAGCTCCATGGCGGTCGAACCCTCGACGCTGACGACGCTTCCACGTGTGATGCAAGACCTCACCGCTGCGGACTTTAAAAAGATCACCGACACACACGGCGCGGATAAAATCTGCGATGGCCACGTCCACTATGACCCCGTGAAGTCGCTCAAAATCGATTTGCTCCTTGCGGCATTTTCGCGATTCTCCAAACGCGGCGGGGCCAGACGACGGGAGGCGTTTGCAGAATTCCGGCACGATCAGCGAAGCTGGCTGGAGCCGTACACGATCTTCCGTTCGCTCGTCGAAGTTCACGACACAGAAGTCATTAGCAACTGGCCTAGAAATCAAAGATCACTCGCTGGTGCTCGGGAGTGGTTAAACACGCTTGATCCGGAACCGCGTGAGGAATTCCAGCGTGAGGCAGACTTTCGAGCATATATTCAATGGATCGCTTTCCAGCAATGGGAGTCCGTGCGAGAGGAATGCGATCTGCAGGGTGTTGCATTGATTGGTGATATTCCAGTTGGGGTTTCGATCTACAGTGCCGATGTCTGGCAAGAGCCGGGCATTTTTGATCTCACTCGGTCGGGTGGAGCCCCTCCAGAACGGGCTTATGCGACCGATCCATTTACAAAAAAATGGGGTCAGAATTGGGGCTTCCCGCTCTACAATTGGTTCGCCATGTCTCAGGATAATTTTGCATGGTGGCGGCGACGCCTGCGTAGGATGCGTCAGATGTTTGACTTGGTGCGTGTGGACCACGCTCTCGGGTTTTTCAGGATATACAGCTTCCCATGGCGTCCCGAAGAAAATATGGCGTATCTGGAGCTTTCGGAAGACGAAGCCGCGGCGAGAACGGGCGGCGCATTGCCGGGCTTTGTGCCGAATGATGACTCGACTTTAGAAAATCAAGACAAGAATCGCAGGCACGGGGCAACCTTGTTCCGGATGTTTCTTGAAGAGAGCGTCGCACATTGCCTGATCGCTGAGGATCTGGGCGCGGTCGCCCCCTATGTCCGACCGGTACTCGCAGAACTCGAAATCCCAGGATTCAAGATTCCCCAGTGGGAACTGGAACCGGACGGCAAATTCACTCCGGGTGCGGATTACCCGAGGTTGTCGCTTGCAACCTACGCCACCCATGATCATCCGCCAGTCAAGGCATTCTGGAATGACTGGTTTGAGGTCATCCAGGCCGGGCCATCACAACAAGCTGACGCCGCGCTGGCACAAATGCGCCTAATCATGGAATTTTCTGGTACTGGAGAGATTGAACTTCCCCGCGCATTTGACGCAGCAATCCACCGAGCGACGCTCCAAGGATTACTTCGTTGCAATTCCTGGTTGGTGATTCCGATGATCACAGACATTCTCGGAGAAGAAGCCCGCTTCAATGTTCCCGGTGCGGCAGGGGAAGACAATTGGACTGCCCGCCTCGATGTGCCCGTGAGCATGCTTGACACTGCATTTGCAACTCCGATGAAACGATTTGACGAAGCACTCCAGGAGTCCGGACGAGCGGATGAGTAGTTGCCGGGAGAATTTAATGTGCATTTCGGTTTGCCGTGGAAGCTGTGATCTGCTTTCCTTCTTCTCAGAGCCAACAAAGATAATATGGGAAATGTCACAAAAAAAGAGTTAGTCGTTGCTGTCAGTAACGAAACGGGGATTGGACAACAAGAGGTCCTTAGTGTCGTGCAACGCTTACTGGACCGGGTCACTGAGTCACTAGCGGAAGGCAAAACCATCGAACTCCGCAACTTTGGCGTATTTGAAGTGCGCCTCACCAAATCCCGTGTTGGTCGCAACCCGAACAAGCCGGAAAATGATGTCGTCATTCCTCCGAGGGCGACCGTCAAATTCAAAGCGGGCAAAATCATGAAGCAACGGGTCCTCATGCAGACCGATGCCCTCAAAGTCGAAACCGCCAGGTAACCTTTCCTCCCTTCTAATACTGACGTTCACGCACGCTGTGCGAGCCGTCAGGACTTTTTGCCGGTTTTTCCCGGCTGTAAAAAAATGCCTCGTAATGGGATCGGTATGAGACATTTGGCCGATCCCATGCGTATTGTTCTCTGTGTCGAAGTTTATTTGTATCCGTGGCGCCCGCCAAAACAACCTCCAAGGAATTGATCTCGATCTCCCGCTCGGAAAGCTGATCGTCGTTACCGGACCCAGCGGCAGCGGTAAGTCCAGCCTTGCGTTCGACACGATCTACGCCGAAGGGCAGCGGCGCTATGTCGAAACGTTCAGCCCCTACACGCGGCAGTTCCTGGACCGCATGGACAAGCCGCGCGTCGATCTCATCGATGGGATCCCGCCTGCCATCGCAATCGAACAGGCAAACCACGTAAAATCCACGCGATCCACCGTCGGAACGATCACGGAGATTAATGACTACTTGAAGTTATTTTTCAGCCGGGTTGCCAAAGCGCAATGTCCAGAATGCAAGCGCCCGGTTCATCCCGAGACAGCCCAGACGACAACGGATGCGATCCTTCGCGAATTTGACGGCGAAACCGTGCTCATCACGTTTCCGGTGGCTGTCGGAACGCAGAAGCCCGGATCCACCGCAGACTTCTTCGAATTTTTAAAATCCCAGGGATATCTCCGCGTTTTTATTTACGGAAAAACCTTGCGCACCGATGAGCCTGCCGACATCAAGCGACTCCCCGCCATCGTGCCGGTCATCCAGGACCGCATTGCAGTTTCAGCAGCAAACCGCTCACGGCTGACCGAGGCTGTCGAAACAGCGCTACGTTTCGGGAAGGACCGGATCGATGTGCATTGTGTCGAAAACGGACATCATCTGCCATTTTCCAGTGGGTGGCATTGCGCCCATTGCGACCTCGATATCCGGCCACCGTCGCCCGGACTTTTTACTTTTAACAATCCTCTCGGTGCATGTCCCGCTTGCCGTGGGTTTGGAAGAGTGATCGGTATCGATATGGACCGAGTGATGCCAGACCGGGGCATCAGCCTCTCGGCAGGTGTCGTGAAACCATTCCAAAGCGGTCAATCGCGCGAATGTCAGGATGACCTTATCAAACAAGCGCGGTGCAATGACATCGACGTGCATTGTGCATTTGAAAATCTACCCGAAAGCGACCAATCCTGGGTGATCGATGGCGATGGCGGGGATGTGGATACGAGTACTGAGGAGCTGTGGGAAACGGGACGCTGGTACGGCATCAAAGGATTTTTCAAGTGGATGGAATCCCGGGCCTACAAGATGCATGTTCGCGTCTTTCTCTCCCGTTACCGCAGCTACCAACCCTGCGAAGCCTGCAATGGAGGACGTTTCCAGCCGGAGACGTTAAATTTCCGCCTGCATCCAGAGAACTTAACGCTCCCGGATCTGGCGGCAAAATCGGTTGAGGATCTCTTAGACGTCTTCTCGCAATGCACGCTTCCGACCGGAGATCCAAGCGCGACGCTGCTTCATGCGCAGATCACATCCCGGTTAAATTACCTCATTAGAGTTGGCCTCGGATACCTCTCTCTGGATCGCCCGACGCGCTCGCTATCCGGTGGCGAAATCGAGCGCGTTAACCTCACGACGTGCCTCGGCGCGTCGCTGGTCAACGCGTTATTTGTCATGGACGAACCCAGTGTCGGACTGCATCCCCGCGACACGACCAAGCTCCTCGAGGTGATCCGTGCCCTCCGCGACAAAGGAAATACCGTGATCGTCGTGGAACACGAGGAAAATGTCATCCGTGCCGCAGACTACCTCGTCGACGTCGGGCCCGGCCGCGGAGAATCGGGGGGGAAACTCGTATTCAGCGGACCATCCAACCAGATTCGCTCTGCCGAAAATTCGCTGACGGCGGACTATTTGCTTGGCCGAAAATCCATCCCCGTGCCAAGCAAAAGACGCAAGGCATCCGACTTCGTCAAGCTGCGTGGCATTCGCCACAACAACCTCCAGAATCTCAACGTCAAGATTCCGCTTGGCGTCTTCTGTTGCATCACCGGGGTCTCCGGATCAGGAAAAAGCTCCCTCGTCCACGACGTGCTCTATAGGAACCTGATGCCGCCGGGATCTGACGACACCGAAGCTCCCGGCTTTTGTAAATCCATCGAGGGGGGCGAAGAGTTCACCGACATTGTGATGGTGGACCAATCTCCCCTCGCCCGCACACCACGGTCTACGCCTGCCGTTTACCTCGGAGCCTACGATGCAATCCGGCAACTTTTTGGAAGTCAGCCAGAGGCCGTGAGTGCCGGAATGACACCAGGATCCTTTTCGTTTAACTCCGGCGATGGCCGTTGCGACCGGTGCTCCGGATTAGGATTTGAAAAAGTCGAAATGCAGTTCCTGAGCGACCTGTTCATTCGCTGTCCCGAATGCGATGGAACCCGTTTCCAACCCCATGCGCTTAAAATCCAAGTGGGTGGAAAATCCATTCACGATGTCCTTGAGATGACCGTGCATGAGGCCATTGAATTTTTCGCGAAGCGCGAGAAACGCAGCGAAATCACCGGTCCGCTCAAACTCCTCGCTGACGTGGGATTGGATTACCTGCGTCTGGGACAACCGCTCAATGTCCTCAGTGGTGGAGAATCCCAACGGCTAAAACTCATCAAGCATCTCATCGAAAACAAGAACAACGAATCGCTGCTCATTTTTGATGAGCCCACGACGGGGTTACATTTTGATGATATCGCACAACTGCTCACTGTCTTCCAGCGCCTCGTCGATGAGGGCAACAGCCTTGTCGTTATCGAACACAACTCCGATGTCATCAAATGCGCAGACTGGGTAATCGACTTGGGGCCTGAAGCAGGGAAACATGGCGGGCAATTGGTGTGCGAAGGCACCCCGGAGAAGGTTGCGGCCTGTTCAGAATCCCACACGGGGCGGTTTTTGGCACCCCTCTTGGACAAAAATCGTAAGCCAAATGCAATTTACGATGAAGTGGAGGAATCCGCTCTGCGCGTCGATGAGCTTCCCGAGCGCAAAAATGTGATCAGTATCCGTGGAGCGCGGGAGCACAATCTGAAGAACCTGGACATCGAAATCCCCCGCGACAAGATGGTAGTGGTCACAGGGCTCAGTGGCTCAGGAAAGTCCACCCTCGCGTTCGACATCCTCTTTGCAGAAGGCCAGCGCCGTTTTCTAGACAGCATGTCGCCCTACGCTCGGCAGTTCGTCGACCAACTCGAGAAACCCGAAGTCGACTCCATTGACGGACTTCCACCCAGTGTCGCGATCGAGCAACGCGTCACCCGCGGCGGGGGAAAATCCACAGTCGCCACCGTCACAGAAATCTATCATTTCCTCCGGCTTCTCTTCTCGAAACTCGGGCTTCAATATTGTCCCGACTGCCATGTGCCGGTTGAAAAACAAACTGTCAGCGCGATTGCCACATATGTGGAAAAACTCGCGACCGAAGGAACCGTTCAAATTTTTGCCCGACTGATCAAGGCCCGGAAGGGGTTTCATACCGAGGTCGCCAAGTGGGCCGAACGGCGCGGATTCGATACGCTGCTGGTGGATGGAAAGCTCGTGCCGACGGCAGGGTTCCAAAAGCTCGAGCGATTTAAGGAACATACGATTGATGTCCTGATCGGCACAGTCACTGCCGCAGACGCCGAAAAAACCGCACTCCCGACGGTGCGCCGGGCGATAGAAATCGGAAAGGGCACTGCACGGGTCATGGATGCAGCCAAGGGCTCGCATATTCTCAGCACCGAGATGAACTGCCCTGACTGCGACCGCTCATTTGAAGAACTCGATCCCCGCACGTTTTCGTTTAACTCACCACACGGATGGTGTGAGCATTGCCGCGGCTTCGGAGAGGTCTGGTGCCGGGCAACGAGCAGTCGAGAGTTCGATTCCCAGCTGGAAGCTGACCTCGCGGAGGAACGTTCTTTTGAATCTCTGGAGGCAGAGGAGGCAAGCCCCTGTCCGGTCTGCCATGGCGCCCGGATCAATCCAGTTGCGCGCGCCGTGCAAATCGGAGATTTCACATTGGAGCGCATGGTGCGCAACTCCGCATCGGAGGTGCTGACGTCATTGAATCAGCTGCCCGTGGCAAAGCACCAGGAAATGATTGCCAATGATATCCTCCCGGAGATCCGACAGCGGCTGGAATTCCTGAATTTGGTTGGATTGAATTACCTCTCACTGGATCGATCTGCAAAAACGCTCAGCGGCGGAGAATCCCAGCGGATCAGGCTTGCAGCACAACTCGGATCGAATCTTCGCGGTGTGCTTTACGTTCTCGACGAACCGACGATTGGCCTGCACCCGCGCGACAACCACCGGCTCCTTGATGCACTCTCGAAGCTGGCGGAAAATGGAAACTCACTCGTCATCGTGGAACATGACGAAGATACCATGCGCCGTGCCGACCATATCATTGATCTGGGTCCACGGGCAGGCAACCTTGGAGGCGAACTCATCGCCAGTGGAACCCTCAATGAGATCCTCAAACACCCAAAATCGTTAACGGCTAAATATCTCCGTTCGCCCCTGCCACACCCGCTCAGAGGCCACCGCCGCCCACTCAATACCGCAGAAGGATGGCTCGAAATCGAGGGTGCCGTTTGCCATAACCTGAAAGATATCGACTTCCGGATTCCTATCCAGCGACTCAGTGTCGTTAGCGGCATCTCAGGATCGGGCAAAAGCTCCCTAATACGTGGCGTCCTGGTTCCCGCAGTGAAACACGGCATCGCCCGCGGACGAAAACCCGTCATCTCCGAGGAGTGGGATTCTATCAAGGGCTGCGAAAAAATCGGCGCCGTGCTGGAAGTTGATCAATCCCCGATTGGCAAAACCTCCCGATCCACTCCTGCCACGTACATCAAGGTATTTGATGAAATTCGCAAAGTTTTTGCATCCCTGCCCGACAGCCGGATGCGGGGATACACAGCAAGCCGGTTTTCGTTTAACAACTCGGGTGGACGTTGCGAAAGTTGTCTTGGCCAGGGAACTATCAAACTTGAGATGACCTTCCTGCCTGCCTCCTACATGCCGTGCGAAGAATGTGGTGGCCGCCGTTACAATCAGCAGACACTAGAAGTCCTCTACAACGGAAAATCCATCGGCGACATCATGGAGTTCACCGTTGAACAAGCGGCGGAGTTCTTCGCCTCAGTTCCCAAAATCAAGCGTTCACTCGACCTGCTCGTGGAAACCGGCCTGGGCTATCTCAAACTCGGCCAACCCAGTCCAACACTGAGCGGCGGTGAGGCTCAACGCCTCAAGCTCGTCACGCAACTCGCCCGGCGGAGCACCCCAAAAGCCGAAGAACTCCGGACAACCCGCATCGGAAAAAGTACGCTCTATGTTTTGGAGGAACCCACCATCGGATTACATACCTCTGATGTATTGAACCTCATCTACGTCCTCCATCGACTCGTCGAAGAAGGCGGCACGGTGGTTGTCATCGAGCACCATATTGATCTCGTCGCCGAGGCGGATTACCTCATAGATATCGGACCCGAAGCGGGTTCAGGAGGCGGAGAACTCGTCGCGGCTGGTACGCCAGAAGAGGTTTCTCTTTCCAAAGAAAGCCGAACTGCGCCATTTTTGCTAGAAGCGCTCGCGCGCAAGCCGGGAATTGAGAAGGCATTTTGATCGGTGCGTTTTTTCATCGATTGACGCAAAACATTTGATTCAGAACATAAAACCAAGGCAAGGTCAGAGCTGAGAGATTGCTCCACTTGCCGGTGTGGCGAAATGGCAGACGCAACGGACTTAAAATCCTACGTTTCGACGATGCCTGTTCTTTTGTCTCTGAGAGAAGCCTCAAGAATAGGACAGGAAATGCTCATTTCCGGGAACATAATTGTCCAAATCTGTCCAAATTTCTTAGTCTGAATTTTCTTTCTGAGTGTTGGCTCAATCAAAAAGGACACAGGGGATGAAAAAAAGTAGGTATTGCTTGGCTCAATGAAGAACACCCATTTCGGTGCCGGCTTTCTTGGGGCTTCATGCCGCAGCGCGGGTGGGTTGGCGCAGAAGTTTGCGCAGTTTGGTTTCGATCAAGCGCTTGAGCTGGAACGGATTGATAATCGCATAGACGCTTTCGAGCGCTGCAAGTCCAGTGGGATCAACTCCTGGACAGCCTTTGAGCCGTTCAAACGGGGTCGTGGGTTGCTCATAAATTCGACGCTTTTTGCTACCTTCACTCTCAGTTCGCAGGTGTTTCATTGCCGGGCAGAAAAAGTTACGAAACTGGCTCCACTCCTTGGCGTAGAGTTCGTTCAAAGCTTTTGTTTGCCAGGGTTCCCCCAATAGCCCGTAGCCCACCAACTGGCGCACACGGGTCCAGTTCTTTTGTTCAACGCGGGCGTTGTCGTTTTTGCGATACGGACGCGAGCAGGTAAAGGCCACCGGTCTTGGACGCACCCGAAAATAGTACAGTAGGTGGTAGTTGAGGAGCTGTCCCTTATTCCAAACCGCCCGGGTTTTCGTCCATTGGGTGTGCACGTCGGTAAGCGTTACGCTCCGGCAAAAGTCCCCCTCCATTGAACCTCCGCAGTGCGCCACCGTATCCACCTCCAGCCATCCAGGCCCGCCTACATCCCAATGCTCCGTGCGAACCGGGATCTGCGCGTAGCAGCGTGCCGGGACGCGTTCCGCATCGTCCGCGACTTCCCACACGAGCCTTGAAGGAACTCAACAGTCGCTCCATGGTCGTCGCACTCATGCGCAGTAGCTTCTCTCTGCTCTCCCGCTCAAGAGGGCAACGTTCCAATTCGTAATGCGGCAACCATATTCCCACGGCGGCTTTGAGGCGGCTCTTGCAGGGTTGCTCGGCTCCAAGCCAAATGGCTTTTGCACCTTGCCATTACCCTCACCATACTTCGCTTCCGACCCTCCCCGCTTGCCCGCATGGCCACTTGCCCGACGCCTACTGCTCAGCAACTTGATCGCGTATTTGCGCTCGTATCCACACAGCTCACAGAACTCGTCGAGCAATCTGGATCGACCTTCTCGGCCTCGCCCTGCGTAGCGCCACCTCATCTTTTTTGACACTTCTTCTTTGCTCTTTTAGCTCATTTCTAACTCCATCCCTTCGGTGTCTCCTTCATTGAGCCAACGTTCCATTTTCGATTTGCTCTTTCTTCCCCTCCCGGTGTCTTTTTATGTGAGCGAACACGGTCCTACCCTGGTTTTACTTGAAGCGTTGCGCACCTGCGGCAACGCGCTTATCTTTCCTCTCCGCCTAACCAGGCTTCTTATGCATCAGACATTTCGTGTTTACCGTTATCTTCGTCGTTATCCGTGGCTTGCAGCGGGGACATTTCTTGCAGCGATCAGTGGAACGTTGATGATCATCGTTTTTCCCGATGTGACGCGGCGGATCATTGACGATGGAATTCGTGGGGATCGGCCTGAAATACTTCCGCCCCTGATTTTTACCGCGTTTGCGGCATTTTTGGTCCAGGGGGTTCTGAGTTGGCTGCGGATATTGCTCAACAATGTTTTTGAACAACGGGTGATTTGTGATCTCCGTAGCGACCTTTATGGTCATATCCAGCAGCTTCCGCTGACGTGGTTTGATAATCGAGCTACCGGTGACATCATGACGCGGATGGTCGAGGATGTGACAGCGGTGGAGCGGGTGCTAATCGATGGCATTGAGCAGGGGACGGTGGCTGTACTACAGATCGCGATCGTGCTCGGGCTAATGATTTACTACAACCCGATCATGGCCGGCGTCGCAACCGCCCCCATCCCGTTTCTTGCGCTGGGTGCGGTATTGTATACCATCTCCGCCAAGTCGCGGTATCGCCAACAGCGCAAAGCGGCATCTGCAATGAACTCGCTGCTTCACGATAATTTGTCGGGAATCCGGCAAATAAAAACTTATGTTGGTGAATCCCGGGAGCACTCCCGGTTTGACCAATCTAGCCGCAAGCTTGCGGACACCACGCTGGTCGTGATGCGGGCGTGGGCGGTGTATAGCCCGTCGATGACGTTTCTCACAGCGTGCGGGCTCGTGGCAGTGGTGGGTGTTGGCGGAATGCTGGTGCTGCAAGGCTCCATGGATATTGGGACGCTATTTGCGTTCACGGTGCTGGCTCCGTTTTTATATGATCCGGTGGGACGGCTGCATTCCCTGAATCAGATTATCCAAGCGGGCCGCGCCGCCGGGGAGCGTGTGTTCGAAATCCTCGACGCTGAGGCGGAGCCGGGTATTCGGGACAGTGCGGCCGACGGTACCGATGCGCACGCAATCCGCGGTAGTGTCCGCTACGACGACATCGGGTTTTCGTATGGCGAGTCCGCGACGATCCTATCTGAGATTTCGTTTGAGGCGAAGCC
>JBDNGG010000141.1:0-1874 GCA_041689405.1 Terrimicrobiaceae bacterium
AAATGTGTCAATATGAATGACCGACCCCTTGACGACCCCTTGACCGGCGACCAATTGCTCGTAGGTCATATCAGATGGCAAATCGACCATCGGGCAGTCGAATACAGCGAGTTGAAAGTCGTTGGCGGGGTTCATGACTTCGGCTTCCGCGCCCTAAAACTCGATTCATCGAACATGGCGGACGTGTATTACGCGCCGTCTTTCGCGATAGCAGCTACGACAGCGACAGCGCAAAGATCAACGTGCAGGAAATCTTCAAGCTCCTGAGTCCCGAAACCGAAGTGAAGTCGCTTTGAGCTGATTTACGCTTGCAGAAAAGCAGAAACTCTGCACATATACCCATATGACAATCACACTCTCAGTATCCGGTCGCGGTCTCATCGCCCTGCCAGCGGAGATGCGGAAAGCCGCTGGCATCCGCCCGCAAGACAGCCTCATCGCCGAGACCACGCCCGACGGCATCCTGCTGCGCCCGGCGGTGACGCTGCCCGTGGAAATCTACTCGCCGCAGCGCATGGCGGAATTTGACGCCGGGGAAGCGGAACTGGCAGCAGTGATGGCCGCGAAAAGCGGTAGATAAAGAGCGATGCGGGTTTTCCTCGATGCGAATGTCCTTTTTTCCGCCGCCAAAAGCAGTGCTGCAGTGCGGCAGTTTGTCTACAAACTCAAGAGCCTCGGGCATACGCTGGTGGCGGATGGATATGTAACCAGCGAAGCGCGGCGAAATCTGGAGGCTAAATTTCCGTCGGCAATGGAGGACTTTGAAAAAGTGCTGGAGGCGGCGGAAACCTCCGGCACTGCCAGCAAGCCGCTGGGGACCGAAGTCGCGCCGGGCTTGCTGGAAAAAGACCGCCCCGTGCTGGCTGCGGCTATCCAGCACCGGTGCCAAGTCCTGCTAACAGGCGACAAAGCGCATTTCGGGCCGCTCTACGGCCAGACTCTCGAAGGGGTAGTGATTCATTCGCCCGCGGGCTTTGCCGCCACACTCAGAACACTATAAAGCTATAATTAAAACAGCAGGCTTTCCAGACGACCGTGAAGGCGGTGGTGGATTGCGCCGAAGGGCGGGACAGGGTAGCTTACCTTGGGGGAACATTTGGCTACCCGTTGAGCGCGAGTGACCCATTGACAACCCTCCCTATGGGCCTACCCGCTGGGGTTAATCGAGCCACCACGTTAATAGCGGCGGCAGGGAGTGGTGAGTATAGCATTGAACGCGTTGGGTTAGACGGTCAGCGGGCGTCTGTGTCTTCCACCGGCCCCTGCGTTTTCGCCGCCGCGTGGCAGTCTGACGATCACGGATCGGGGCATGCTCGTTCAGGAAGCGAATAGCCAGGACAATTGCGTCATCGACTATCAAGACGAGATAGTCGCCGGGCGCTGCGTCCTGTTTCGGATGTTGATCCCCGAACGGGCAACCTTTGAGATCCGCCGGGACGGATCGTCGTGGAAGCTCGGTCAGGTCAAACGCTCCCAAAATGAGCCTGTCCGCCCAGAGACAATGTCCCTCGTTCTCAGGTGGTTCAACCAATCCATGCGAGCCCACTGGAATGCTGCAAACCCCAAGAAGCAGCACATCGCCGCCAAACGCCGAGACCGAGACACACTCACTCAAGCCACCTTCGAACTGCTCTGATCCGCCGATCCGTCTTGCAGCGAAGCCGCCACCAGTCCCATCCGATTATCTCCCCCAAAGGCCGTGTGCCATACTTTGGCGATCTCGAATGGAAACTGGTGGCAGCAGATTCCTGCCAGAGAATTACTCTCCGTCCGACTTCTCACGCCGCTTGCGGTCCTCCTCGTGAACCACATCACTCATCGGAATCTTCATGAAAGCGACCTCGTCCTCGGAGGCTCTGCCAGAGCTGATGCGG
>JBDNGG010000142.1:0-6310 GCA_041689405.1 Terrimicrobiaceae bacterium
CCCTCCGGGAAGTAGTCGGAATCCAGGAGGTCAATTAGCCTGCGCCAAAACCCCCGCCGTCTTGGTTGTGCGGTGGGGTTATTCAGAATTGATTCCGATTTCGGTGAGGATGCGTTGTAAGTCGTCGGTTCCATAATACTCAATGGTGATGTGGCCTTGTTTCTCACCATGATGTATTACGACGCGGGTTGCCAACCGGTGCTGCAGTAAGTTCTGCACGTGTTGGACCGCAGGAGTCAACCCCTCCATCTTCCGACGCCGAGATGGAGCTGTTGATGGTTGTCCGGATCTGGATTGATGGTCGGCGACCAATTTTTCTGCCCGTCGAACCGAGGCACTCTGACGCAGGATCATATCCGCCAGGAGGCGCTGCTCTTCCTTGGTCCTTAGCGAGAGCAATACTTTGGCATGGCCAACGGAAACCTGTCCCTGCCGAAGCATCGATTTTACGTTTTCATCGAGATCCAGCAACCGGACGGCATTGGCAATCGCAGCGCGGCTTTTGCCGACCCGCCTGGAAATCTCTTCCTGGGTCAGGCCGAATTCCTTGGAGAGGCGTGCATACGCTGTCGCTTCTTCGATCGGATTCAGATCCTCACGCTGAAGGTTTTCAATAAGCGCGAGTTCGAGAACCTCCTGATCGGAAGCCTTGCGGATGATTACCGGGGCCTCGGTGAGACCCACCTCTTGGGCTGCTCTCCACCGGCGCTCGCCTGCGATAAGCTCAAACTTGCCATCGGAACTTCGGACAATCAATGGCTGGATAATTCCCCGTTCGCGGATCGACTCGACAAGGTCGTGCAGTTGTTCCGGGCGAAACTGGGACCGCGGCTGCAGCGGGCTCGCAAATATTTTTTGGAGTCCGATCATTTGAATCCGCTCGCCATCGTCCACGGAGGGCACGGGGGCGGAAACGCGGGGATTAATCAGTGCGCCAAGTCCCTTGCCAAGTGCGGGTTTTGCCATAGTTAGCGGAGTCTAAACGGATGCTGCCATCAAAATCAAACTGGTTTACGTCCAAATTTGACGAAAGTATGGTTGGGTGAAATGTTCTTAATAAGAAATGAAATGTGATTGGGCGAACTTTCGGCTGGAGCGGCTCCTTGTTTGGAATGACATTGCGGGACGTGTGGCGCCGGAGCACATGGCTTTCGACGAATGGATGCTGGGTCAGCAATCGCCGTGCTTGCGGGCGTATCGATGGAATCATGCTGCGGTTTCTGTGGGAACCATGGCGTCCGCTCAAGCAGCAGTGTCCTTTGCCGGAGAGCGGCCGTGGGTGCGGCGTTGGACTGGAGGGGGAATAGTAGAGCATGGATCAGATCTCACTATCGCGTTGGCCCTACCGGCGGATGCTCTGACATGGGAACTAGACGCGCGTGCCGTTTACGGCTGGATTCATCGGGCTGCAGAGAAGGCGCTAAGGCCGATCATTTCAGCGGTTCGCGCTGCTGACGCACAGGATTTTATCAATGGTCCTCAGTGCTTTGAAAGTCCGGTTTGTTCGGATCTGATGCTGGGTGACGCTAAAATCCTCGGAGGCGCGCTCCGGAGATCGCGGGCGGGCATTTTGTATCAGGGGTCGCTCCAACGCGTCTTGCCACCCGATGATTTCTTGCCACTCATGGCTGCCAATCTCGCCGATAACTGCGTGGTGTGGCGCCCGGATCTTGACGCCGAGTCTGCTGCAAAATCTCTCGCCCGATCGAGATACGCCTCAGACAATTGGAAGTTTCGTCGGGCGTAGGGTGCCACGCAATGCCGATTCTGCGCAACTTGATCTGCAACGTCCCTTGACAGCTGCGCAGTCCCACATTTAATTAACGACACAGATGATCGATATTAATCCGAATTTTGCTGCCATCAAGCAGGGCCTCATTGAGATCCCTCCTGCGGAAGCGTTGAAACTGGAAAAAGACGGCCTTGACGTCATTCACGATATTTACCGTTACGCGAAATTGGGATTTGGCGCGATTTCGGAGGGAGATTTTGACCGGATGAAGTGGTATGGCGTGTATCGCCAAAAACCTAAAGACGGTGGCTATTTCATGTTGCGAACGAAGATTCCTGGCGGTCAGCTCACTCCGGAGCAGGCGATCAAATTGTCGGAATTGGGCGACCAGTATGGGCATGGTTTTTCGGATGCCACGACGCGCCAGACCATTCAATTTCACTGGCTGAGGATCGAAGACATCCCCGATATTTTTGACCAACTGGACAAGGTGGGAATCACGACCAGCGGTGCCTGTGGCGACGATACCCGCAATGTCTGCGGATGCCCGGTGAGCGGGATTAACCCGGATGAGGTGTTGGATGCGACGCCGCAGTTGATGGAAATCAACCGGAACCTGACAAATAACCGCGATTTTTCCAACTTGCCTCGCAAGTATAAAATCTCCATTAGCGGTTGCCACCTGCATTGCTCGCAGCCTGATATCAACTGCCTCGGGATGTTTGGGCTTGTTAACACCGATGGCGAACCTGGCTATGGCGTGAAAACGGGGGGCGGATTGGCATCTTCGCCGCACATGGCTCAAACCTTGCCGATCTGGATCTCACCCGAGCAAGCGTGGCCGGTCACTAAGGCCATCAGTGAAATCTATCGCGACGAAGGATACCGCAATAAGCGCAACCGGGCGCGGTTCAAGTTCCTGGTTGCAGACTGGGGCTCGGAACGCATCACTAAGGAAATTGAAGCAATCCTCGGCTATACCTTGCGACCGCACACGGATTTTGTTTTTCCTCGCGATCAGGAGTCGGATCACATGGGCATCCATCCGCAAAAGCAGGTCGGCTTGTTTTGGGTCGGTATTTGTTTGTCTGGCGGTCGAATCCGTGACGGTGTGCTTGCCAAGGTTGGCGCACTTGCGGCAAAGTTTTGTGAGCCGGGTAAGGCGTGCATCCGACTTACGAATAAGCAAAATCTCCTCATTCCGAACGTGCCTGAGGCAAATCTGCCTGCCATGAAGGCAGAGATGGACGCGTTGGGATTGGTCTATGAGCCGACGAATTTCCGCAAAGGCTGTGTTTCCTGCACCGGAATTGAGTTTTGTAACCTTGCCATTGCTGAGACAAAAAACCGGATGATTACGCTGGTCGAGCAGCTTGAGCAGCGTAGCGGGTGGTACAAAGACAAGCTCCGCGTGCATTTCAGCGGTTGCCCTTCATCCTGCGGCCAGCACCAGATCGCTGACATCGGCTTTCGCGGAGCGAGAACCAAAGTCGATGGCAAGATGGTGGACGCCTTCGATATGTTCGTGGCGGGTCGATTGGGCGAGAATCGCCGCTTCAACGATCTGCTCAAAGGGAAGATCCTGGCCACTGACGTGGACGTGGTCATCGACTCGCTGTTGCGGGCCTACACCGAGAATAAATCGGAAGCTGAAACATTCAGCGAGTATTGCGAACGTGCGGGTAAAGCGAACCTGCTGGCGGTCCTGCCGGAACGCTATCGCTCTTAATCGCGTGTTTCGTTAATTTAAATTATAAACCCTCCATGACGCACGCCGTCATGGAGGGTTTTCTTTTGCGCCAGCGCTGGGTCGTTAAACGATGCTTTTGATCGGCCGAATAGGGTCGGTCTCCGCGTCGTAATCCACACCGTCCAGGCCGAATCCGAAGAGGCGATAAAACTCACTCTGGTAGCCGGTGAAATCCGAAACGGCATCGATTGTTTCGGTAGTTACTCCATCCCAGACCTGCGTGATTTCCGCCTGCACGTCTTCGCGCATTTCCCAGTCATCAATGCGCACGCGGCCTTTGTCGTCTAGCGTCGGACCCGTGGGTGCGCCGAAATGATCGGAGAATAGCCGGTATATTTGCTCAATGCATCCTTCGTGCAGCCCCTTTGCTTTCATTACTTTGTATAGAATGGAAATATAGAGCGGCACCACGGGGATTGCGGAACTGGCCTGCGTGACGAGTGCTTTATTGACCGAGACAACGGCCGTTCCCGATCCAAACCGGGCGTTCATTTCCTGTGCGGTGTCTTCTAAATGTAACTTGGCGCGACCGATCGTTCCATCGGCATAGATGGCCCATGTCAGCTCCGGCCCAATGTACGAATACGCCACGGTTCTAAATCCGTCGGCAAGGACACCTGCTGCAGAAAGTGCGTCGATCCAGAGTTTCCAGTCGTCTCCGCCCATCACCTTGATGGTTTGGGTGAGTTCGTCTTCGGTAGCTGGTTCGATCGTGACCGACTCGATTTCCTTTTTGTCGGTATTTAGATTTTTGTTCGTGTAAGTTTCACCGGTCGGTTTCAAGACGGATCGATACACGTCTCCGGTGGCGGGGTCCGTACGACGGGGGGATGCAAGGCTGTAAACAATCATGTCGATATGGCCCAGGTCTGCACGGATGGCCTCGATCACCGATTGTTTCATTTCATTTGAAAATGCATCGCCGTTAAAGCTCTTGGCGTACAAGTCTTCTTTGGCGGCAGCGACCTCAAATGCGGCTGAATTGTACCACCCGGCGGAGGCCGACTTCTTCTCGACGGGTTCCCTTTCAAAAAATACGCCGATGGTGGACGCGCCCGCTCCAAAAGCCGGGACGATCCGTGATGCGAGGCCATAGCCGGTAGAGGCTCCGACGACCAGGATGCGCTTGGGGGCGTTCGTCAAGCGGGGCTTTGATTTTACGTAATCAATCTGCTGCTGCACGTGCGCTGCACAGCCTTCCGGGTGTGCTGTGGTGCAAATAAAACCGCGAATTTTAGGGGTAATGATCATGTGGGCAAAGTTTTTGACGCCTTTGTCTGATGGACGCAAGCCTTTGCAAATGGAATTGATGGTCTTGAATATTCTCAGCGCTGCGCCGTTAGTAATAATATGAAGACATTCTGCGGGTTTTCCCGTGACTCACTCAAGGGCAGCGCGCTCGTATTCGTGCTCACTATTGCCCTCACGGCTTGCGGACCATCGGCACCTGTTGATTCGGGGGAAGGCACACTGATCGACGAGGAGGTCAATCAACGGGTTGCGCAGATAGAACTCGAACAAAGGCTTGCCGACCTCGAGCGACGGCTTGAAGAGCAATCTCTGACGGATGAAGAAAAAGACCGGCTCATCGCCGATCAGCGCCTCTTGCTTGAGGAAAAGAACCGCACCGCACAGGCAAATTCGGCTCCATCCCCTGTGAGCAGCCAACCCGCTACAGCTCCCGTGCTCGCCTCCGGCGTGGGTAATTCTGTCGATGCAGACTACTCGGTGTTTTATGAGCGCCTCGAGCCTCATGGCACGTGGCTGGAGACTCCGCAATTCGGAGAGATCTGGCAGCCCGCGCCGCGATATACTCCGCAGGGCTGGCAACCCTACACCCGGGGAGAATGGACTTACGCCGACGTAGGCTGGACATGGGTCTCCAGCGAGCCCTTTGGGTGGGCGACCTATCACTACGGACGCTGGAGCAATATTTCCGGTCGTGGCTGGTGTTGGATTCCTGGAAACCAATGGGCTCCGGCGTGGGTCTCATGGAGAACCGGCAGAGATTATGTCGGATGGGCGCCACTGCCGGTGCAGGCAGGATTCCGAGGAAATCGCATCGGTGTGAATATCGACATCGAATTTGACTCGGGTCCCAGCTGCTATAATTTTGTTCCGAATCGGTATTTTGGATCCTCATCGATCTACCGCTATGTGGTGCCGCGGAATCAGAATGTCGCGATTATCGGAAATACAACGAATGTCACCAACATCATCACTGACAATAACGTCGTGATCAACCAAGGGCCAAACTACACGAGCCTCAATGCGTCGCAGGTAAATCCTATCCGCACTGCCCGGTTGCAGCGGGAAGCGATCCTCCGAAACCAGGGCAATCTCAACCCGACGTTCTTAAATGGGCAACTCCGGGTTGCAGCTCCTGCCGTCGGGCAGGGAAGTCCCGCCCGCCGCGCCGCCCTACAACGGGCGGAGCGACTCGAACGCATTGAAACTGTGACCGGATGGGAGCAAGTCCGCAGCCCTGCAGAACGCCAACAACTCCGAGAGCAGCTCGTGCGTCAGAATCAACGGGAGCAGGCCCGGAATCAAGCAATAGCAGCAGCCGACTCAACAACAGTTCAAAATACGCCGCCAGCACGGAAAACTCTGATCGAGCAGCGGGCGCAGCGTGAAGTGCAAGCCCGCCGCGATGTAGCACAACGCGAGCGTGACCAACAGGCGCGGCTAGCTGCTGCGCGTCAGCAGGCAGGACCGCCGCCGCCAGCAGCGCAAACAAATCAAGGCCAACGAGAGGCCCAAGCCCGCCGCGATGTAGCACAACGCGATCGCGACCAACAGGCGCGGGCAGCTGCTGCGCGTCAGCA
>JBDNGG010000143.1:0-43189 GCA_041689405.1 Terrimicrobiaceae bacterium
AAAGAATTAAAACCATGAAGGACATGAAGCGCATGAAGATTCAGAAAAAATCTTACTCAGCCGTCTCCCCCTTCATGTCCTTCATGCTCTTCATGGTAGAAAGAAAAAGGGGGGCACCTCGTCGGAAGTCAACCCGGCGGCAACCAGCGCAAAATCCCGCTCATGCCTGGCGTGCTCATTGTCCTCCCACAAGCGAGTCGGGCAGCGAGTTCTCAAACCGCCCTGTTGTTTCTCCGCCCTTTGCGTTAATCGTCCTTCACTATTATACCCAAAAAGTTGTGTTGAAAGCCCAGGGTGCCAACCACTGGAATATCGACCGATGATGACATCAGCCCCGGCAGGGGCGACGGATCAAAACACATACCGACTATCAAACTCCACTGCGTGTCGCTGGAGGGGTTCCAGATATTCCTCGCGAAACGTCCGCTTACGATGGTGCTCCTCCTGGTTCGCCAATGTAACGCCGTGCAGTAACCCTCCGGGTCTTACCTGAACATGCTCACCCACCGAAAACAGCGAAGAACTTATAATTCCGGCAAAATGGACGAATGCAGGGAACCCGAGCCCCGGCAAAAGATCAAAGTCGGAACGCCTCTGCCCCCTTACGCATAGGGCTACGAGCACAGGCGCATCGTCGCTGTGAGCGGTCAAAGGAAATCGTGGGGAGTCTTCTCGATGGTTTGGAGTCCTCGGACTTCGATTCTCGGCTCGAGTCTGGCTTGGACGGAGCCGGGACACACGATAATGAGCATGTCGAGTTTCAGGTCGTCGAGTGCCACCCGCATTGATCGCGTGACGGATGGCTTCTCCGAGTATTTGAATTCGAATCCGACGCGACGGCCTTGCCGGAGGAGGAGAAGGTCCAGTTCCGCGCCGCCCTGGGTGGCCCAGAAATACGCGTCGCGCTGCCGTGTAACGCGGAGGATCTGTTCCATGGCGAATCCTTCCCAGGACGCGCCGACCTTGGGATGTCCGGTGAGTTCCTTTGCGGTGCCGAGACTCAGGAGATGGTGCAGCAGGCCGGAGTCGCGCAGGAAGATCTTGGGTGACTTGATCTGCCGTTTGCCAACGTTCTCGAACCAAGGCTGCAATTGCCTCACCATATAAGTGCGCGTGAGATCGTCGAGGTAGCTTTTCACGGTCTTGTCGCTCAGCCCCATCGCCCGTCCCAACTCCGAGCCATTCCAAAGCTGCCCGTGCGAATGCGCCAGCATCGTCCAGAACCGACGCATCGCGGGCGCCGCCACCCGGATGCCGAATTGCGGGAGATCGCGCTCGAGAAAGGTGCGCACGAATCCCTCGCGCCAGGCAGTACTGTCGGGGTCGTCCGCCGCGAGAAAGGAACGCGGAAATCCACCCCGGAGCCAGAGACGATCCATCTCGCCCGTGCCAGTCTCCATGAGATCGAACCCGTGCAGATCCACAAATTCGACCCGTCCCGCAAGACTCTCCGAAGCGTGCTGGATGAGTTCCGGCGACGCGCTACCCAGAATGAGAAACCGCACCGGGAGATCGGTCCGGTCCGCCAACACCCGCAGGACGGGAAAGAGATCCGGGCGGATCTGGATCTCGTCCAGAATCACCAGCCCTGCCAGAGCGCCAAGCGCCAGCTCCGGATTCCCTAGGCGCAGCAGATCCTTCGGGGATTCCAGATCGAAGTAGTGACACTCGGGCGTTTCCATGAGCGTCCGTGCCAAGGTCGTCTTCCCGCACTGCCGCGGACCCAGCAGAGCGCAGATGGGCGAGCGGGCAAGCGCACGGCGCACCGCATGGATGTAAATGGGACGCGCAATCATCATTGTAATTTCGGAGCAAAGATCCGAAAATGCAAGGATGAGCTCCGCCTGCCCTATAAAAAGGTCAGTCCCATGATATTACATTCATCGCTCGTAAAAATTCGGCAAACTCCGTGTGAGTTCAGGCGGTGAGGATGGAGCAGAAGAGTTTTTTGGAGGGGATAGACGAGAATGCTTTGGAAGGACAGGCCCGCTACTGGCCGTAAATCGCCGAAACTTCGTCTGCGATAATCCGAAGCCCTTCTCGGACGGTATCCTCATCCATCGCGAAATTGAGGCGGATGCATTGGCTAACGTGGGCGTCGACGTCTGGACAACCGAATCCAAAGTAGTCGCCTGGAACCACGAGGACGCCCCGGTGTTTGAGTCGAGAGTAGAGTTCGCAGGCCGGAATCGGTAGATTGCGGAACCAGATCCACAAAAACATGGTGCCTTCAGTTTCGTGGACGAAGTAATCGAGGGATGGATCAAAAATCTCAGCAACCCACTCCCGCGCTTTGAGCGCTTTGGACTGGTAGTAGGGACGGATCATGTCCTTCACGATCGTGTCGATCTCACCGGATTCGAGAAATGGCGTCACGAGTGCCTGGCCGATGGTGCCATTGGCGAGACCGGAAACAGCGCTCATTGCCGCAATGGCGCGGGTGATTTCAGGACGCGCAATGACTATGCCCGTGCGCGTGCCGGGTAGCCCGAGCTTCGAGAGACTCAGGACCAGAATGGTATTCTCGTTCCAATGCGGGGTTCCTGACTTAAAAAGAATTCCGGGGAACGGTGCGCCATAAGCATTGTCAACGATGAGTGGCACGCCCGCTTCATGGCACAGAGCGTCCAGATGTTCCATCTCCGGGTGAGTCAGTACGTTGCCGGATGGGTTGGTGGGGCGGGAAACACAGACCGCTGCGCAATCTTGGTCCAACTTCAAGCGTGAAAAATCCACACGGTATTTGAAATCATGCGGTCCGGTAAACGTGATCTCGGGCGCCAAACCGGAAAACATCTCGGTGGCCAACCCTTGATTCGCATAACCGATGTACTCTGGCATGATTGGGAAAATCACGCGCTTCTTGCGTCCTCCCACATGCGCTCCTGCGAGGAGATTAAATAAATAAAAGAACGCCGTTTGTCCGCCTGCGGTGACGGCTATGTTCTCTGCACCCACATTCCATCCGTAGGTGCGCTGGAGATAGCCAGCGAGGGCAAGTGCGAAGCGGCTGTTTCCTTTGGGCGGGTCATAGACCGCGAGCATGCGGTCGAACCGTATGGAGTCATCGAGAAGGTTCTGCATTTCCCGCCGCCAGCACGCAGCGACGTCGGGGATAATGGCAGGATTTCCGCCGCCGAGCATTCGCACCGCGCTGCCACCCTCTGCCAGCGCGTTACCGAGGTCCTCCATGAGTTCCTCGATGCCGCTGCGCTCGGTCCAGCGGGATCCTGTAAGCGAAAATTCCATAATCAGTGAAACATTAGAACGGATACTTGGCAGGTGCGAACCATGGTTGTCGTTGTGCTGCCAATGATGAGCTGACGAATGCGGGAATGGCCATAAGCGCCCATGACGAGCATCTGGATATTTTCTTTCTGAATGGTGTCGGAGATCACACCTTCAACTGAGCCGGCAATGCTGTGGATTTTCACCTGGTAGCCGCAGCCCGCCAGCTTGGCCGCCGCTTCATTCAGCAACCACTCGGCGTCGGCGTCGATTTTACCGGAGCGCAGGATGTGACATTCGGCTTCCTTGAGAAGAGGCTCGTCGAGTAAGCATTTGAGTGCCTTCTCCGCGCTCGGACTCCCGTCGTATGCAAATAGGAATTTCTTGATGGGAACAAACTGTCGGGAGGCCACCAAGACAGGCCGGATGCTGGCACGGACAACCCGTTCAAGATTCGATCCAAGATGGAGTTTGGCAAAGTCGGCGGATTCTCCACGCTTACCGATGACAACAAGGTCAGCTTCAGCCTCCTGTTTCACGACTTCTTCCACCAACTCACCGTGCAACTGCTCGATGGTAATGCGGGTTAAGCCAGCCTCGGTCAGATAGCGTTCAGCCTCCGCAAGAATGAGCGTGCCATTCTCACGGGCGAGGCGGTTCTTGGATTCTTCGAACGCAACGAGTTCTTTGAGCAATGTTTCGCCTGAATCAAAGCCGATATTACCACTCAAGTCACTGGTCTCCGCGCGCTCTCTATGCGCCTCCAACATATGGAGGATATGGACGGCTGCGTCAGTGTGTTTGGCTGCCCAGGCTGTATGGTCGTAAGTGCTCTGCGCGTAAATCGAGCCATCCGTGCAGCTGAGTATTTTTTTCATAGGAGGAATATTTAGTGGAGAGGAAGGTTGTCCGCCGCGCCGGCTTTATCGTGAATGGCGACACGTTCTATGAGCGTTGCGCTTGCTTCATTGAGGCCCACTACTTGCACCTCGGTGCCATCTCGGCGAAATCGAAGAACGATTTTGTCCAATGCTCCGACCGAGGATATATCCCAGAAATGGGCTCGCGACACGTCAATTGTCACCCGCGATATTGCTTCTCGAAAATCGAAGGATTTGGCGAAGCGACTCGCTGAGACGAAAAACACGTTGCCCTCCACCGTGTAAGTCCTCTCTTCACCGGTGCTGTCCAGGGAGGTGCCGATACGCATCAGCAGGGCGGCCTTGCGAGCAAAGGAAATGGTACTCATCAAAATCCCAATGCCGACGCCGATCGCGAGATTATGAGTGATAACGACCGACGCCACCGTGACAATCATTACTAGGCTCGATGTCTTCGGGTGAACGCGGATGTCTTTGAGCGACTGCCAACTAAATGTGCCGATGGATACCATAATCATTACGGCTACCAGAGCCGCCATAGGAATGATTTTTACCCATGCGCCGAACATGACGATGAGCACGAGGAGGAAGGCACCGGCGAAGAAGGTGGACAGTCGCCCGCGGCCGCCCGATTTTACGTTGATCACCGTCTGTCCAATCATGGCGCAGCCTGCCATGCCCCCGAATACGCTGGATACGATATTTGCCGTTCCCTGGCCGATGCACTCACGGTTTTTGTCACTATCGGTATCAGTGAGGTCATCCACAATCGTCGCCGTCATGAGAGACTCAAGCAATCCCACCACTGCCAATGGGATGGAATACGGAAGAATGATCCAGAGTGTTTCCAAGGTAAGCGGCACTTGGGGAATTAGGAACATCGGTAGTGTCGCAGGCAGTTGGCCCATGTCGCCAACCGTCCGCAGATGCATGCCGGTAAAAACCGCGATTACTGTCAGGACGATAATGCATACGAGAGGAGATGGCACCGCCTTGGTAAAACGCGGCAGCTCATAAATAATGACCAAGCCGCCGGCGACCATCGCATACATCTGCCACCCGGCCCCACGGAACTCTGGAAGCTGCGCCATGAAGATGAGGATAGCCAACGCGTTGACAAAGCCCGTCATGACAGAGCGTGAGACGAATTTCAATGCTTCTCCCAAACGCAACCACCCGGCAAGAATTTGAAAAACACCAGTGAGCAAGCTGGCCGCGAGCAGGTATTGAAGACCGTGCTCCTTGACCAAGCTAATCATCAACAAGGCCATGGCACCTGTTGCAGCTGAAATCATCCCTGGTCGACCACCCACGAAGGCCGCCACCACGGCAATGCAGAACGAGGCATACAGCCCAACCTGGGGATCTACCCCGGCAATAATGGAGAAGGCGATAGCTTCAGGAATTAATGCCAGCGCGACGACGGTGCCCGCTAAAAGATCCTTAGGGACATTTGAAAACCATTCTTTCGTGAAATCTTTGAATATCATGACTGAAAATTGCTGAGGCATAAGGCCCCCATGGAGGCGAGAAATGCCCAAATCGGGGCAACATGCCCTGATGCTTAACCCGTCGTCCCTGCAAAATTGAAAAGCCGCCCCACCCTTGTTTGAGTGGGACGGCCAGGATCATGTTTACACCCTCTATTTGAGTGGGAGGTTAGAATGGAATGTCATCGTCTTCAGGTGCATCGGATGCCGGTCGTGACGATGTTGGAGCACTGCTACCGCTGGCTTCCGAGCGGGCGGGTGGTGCGCTGCGTGTGTAGTTCCCACCCGATGCTGGGGATGAGTCATCGCTGTCTGCGCCACCACCGCCGTCTCCTCCGCCCGGACGCCCGCCGAGCAATTGGAGGTTTTCGCCGACGACGCGGAGTTTGCTGCGCTTTTGGCCCGAAGTTTTGTCATCCCAGGTGTCGAGTTGCAAGCGACCTTCGATGAATACCGGGCGGCCTTTTTTCAGGTATTCGCCTGCAATCTCAGCCTGCCTGCCCCAAAGCGTGACATCCACAAACGTGGTTTCCTCGCGCTTTTCTCCGCCTTCAGTCGTGAAGAATCGATTGATCGCCATGCCAATCTCGGTCACGGCACTTCCTTTGGCTGTGTATTTGATTTCGGGATCGCGGGTGACGTTTCCGATAAGGATGACTTTATTGACGTTGGCCATGGGAAGTTTTGGGTTGGGTTGAGAGCTTAGGCTGCTGCTGCGGTCTTGGCTGGCAGAGCGATGAAGTTATAAAGCGAGACTTCGCTGTCGAGTTTGAATTTGCCGCGCAGGCGATCCAATTTTGTGGGGTCGATTTCGAGAATGAAGTTCACGAAATAGGCAGATTTGATATGATTGTGCTCGTACGAGAGGTCGCGTTTTTCGAGGCGTTGGATCTGCTCGATGTCCGCGCCCTCCGCGATAAATTCTTTTTCGAGCCGTTCGATGGTGTCTTTGGCGTTATCTTCTTTGCCTCGCGTATCAAGTGCGAGCAGAACTTCGTAGCGTTTTTTCATGATGGTTAGTTTGATTGATTAAATTGATTCATTGCAAAATTCAAGCATTGAGTCTGGATGGATTCCACTGCATCCGCAGCGCGGTGGATGGCGGCGTGGATGGCTGGCTCTTCTTCCGAAGAAAATTGCCCGAGCACATGGTCGTGCATGGCTCCGATTCCAGCTCCGATTCCGACCCTCAACCGGGGAACGGCGGTTGTTCCCAGGTGCGTGATTGCCGATTCAAGGCCGTTGTGTCCGCCGGACGATCCTGATTCTCTGAGTCGGAGTTGGCCAATTGGCAGCGCCACGTCATCGACGATCACGAGCACGGATGCTGCGGGAATTTTATAAAACCGGATATAGCCGCTGAGGGACTCCCCGCTCCGGTTCATGAACGTGAGTGGCTTCATGAACGCGTAGTCGATGGTGCCGGCGAGGGCGCATTGCCACTTGGGAATCTGCTGCAAATCGAGACGCCCGCGCCGACACAGCTCGTCGATGACGAGAAAGCCGATATTATGGCGCGTGCGTTCATAGGATTTGCCCGGATTCCCGAGCCCGGCAACGAGTCGGATCGGGGCGTTCTGCTCCATCGAGCAATCCGGTTATTTTTTCTCCGCAGCCGGAGCGTCCACTTTCTTTTCCTTGAGCACTTCCGGAGCGGTAGTCGCAACGGGGGCTTCTTCCTGAACATTGGGCTCAGAGACGAGGAAAACTGTGATTTCAGGGTCTGCCACGGCGGTGACGCCCGCAGGCAGCACAAGGTCGCCGATGTGCAGCGAGTCGCCGACGTTGAGTCCGGAAACGTCGACGATAAGAACTTCCGGGAGGTCTTGAGGAAGGCATTCGAGGAGCACGTTACGGACCTGTTGTTGAAGGATACCACCAAAGGTCTTGACACCTTCGGGTTCACCCTCGGACTCGATGGGGACTTCGGACTGTATCATCTCGGTGCGGGAAACCGCATGGAAGTCGATGTGCAGGATGTCGCCTCGCACCGGGTGATGCTGGACTTCCTGGATCAACGCGAGGCTGGTAACTGCCGTGCCATCTTCTTCAATGGAAAGATCCACGAGCAAATGCTCGCCGTGGGCGTGGGAGAGGAGACGCTCGATTTCCTTGCGGTTCACTTCGAGGTTAGATGGGGTCTGGTGCGATCCGTAGATCACCGCTGGCACGAAGCCGCGGGCGCGCACTTGCTTTACGGCATTGCGACCGGATTCCACGCGGGGACGCGCGGTAAGTTTTACTTGAGTAGCCATATCAGAATTACGTGGTGGATTTTTTCTTTAGTTCGAAAAGCGATGTCACCGATTCGTCTCGGTGGATCCGGATAATGCCCTCGCCCAACAATTCAGCAATCGAGAGCACTTTAACGCAATCGACAGCCGCTTCGTTGATCGGCGTGCTGTCAGTTGTGATCAGCTCTTTAATTTCGGATTTTTTTAATCGCTCAACCGCCAAATCTGTCAGCACCGTATGCGAAACACCAGCATAAATATCGAGTGCTCCTAATCCGCGCAAAATCTTAGCGGCATTCGTGATCGTGCCGGCCGTCTCGGTGAGGTCATCGACAATGAGGACATTCTTTCCCTCGACATCGCCGATGACGTGCAGAGCCTCGGTTTCCGTGGCGGAGATCCGGCGTTTGACCACGATGGCAAGTCCGGCTTTGAGTGCCTGCGCGTATGCGGACGCCATTTTCACTCCGCCGACATCGGGGGATACGACGGTGAGATTCGTCAGGTTTTTGTCCTGCAAATACTGCATCAGCACGGGAAGTGCGTAGAGATGATCGACCGGAATATCAAAAAATCCCTGTAACTGCTGCGCGTGGAGATCCATCGTAAGGACCCGGTTCACCCCTGCGGCCACGAGGAGGTTTGCCACCAGTTTTGCGGTGATTGGTACCCGCGGCTGATCTTTTCTGTCCTGCCTCGCATACCCAAAAAACGGTATCACTGCGGTGATGCGGGCGGCGCTGGATCGTCGCGCTGCATCCACCAAAATCAGCAACTCCATGAGGTTCTGATTAGTCGGTGGACAGGTCGGCTGGACAATAAATACATCACGACCGCGAATGTTCTCATTGATTTTAACAAATGTCTCACCGTCCGGAAAGGAGCTAACCGAGGCGTCTCCGAGGGGCACGTCCAGATAGTTGCAGATCGACTCCACAAGTCCGCGGTGCGCAGTACCGGTAAAGATTTTCAGTTCGGGGCTTTGTCGGAACATAGGGCGGGTCGGAGCGTAGGAATCTAGGAGCCTAGCAGGCTTTGGCAATGCGAAAATGCGTGCCGTGCGACTTTACTTCGCGCCGGCAGTGACTGGCTCGCTTGGCTGCACGCGCCTGGCGGGAATCAGCAACATCAAAGCAGTGGCGATGAATACCAGCACGGCTCCCGTCCACAAAGGTGTGCGTGCGTATGATTCGATTGGTTTACCGACGTCAAGCGCGAGGAGAAAACCAGCGGCGGCGGGACCGATCCATCGTGCCAAACTCCCGGCTGACTGGAATAACCCCAACGCACGGCCCTGCCAATCCTGATCCACACTGCGCGACGCCAACCCGGTAAGCGTGGGAGTGAGCAGGCTATTTCCGATCGCTACTCCCGCGCTTGCCCACAAGAGACCGGCGAGCGTTGACGTGAGTGGCAGCAAACAAAGACTGCCAGCGAGGATGATTCCTCCCGTGATTGCCAATCGGATTTCGCCAAATGCTTTCACAAGTCGACCGATCAATCCTCCTTGAATCACCACGCCGATGAGGCCGACCATGGCGAGGATTTTTCCCGTTGCCGCGGCATCCATGTCGAATCGGTGATAGATGAAAAGTGCGAACACAAATGTCATCATTGAAAATCCGGCGATGATAAAAAAGTAAACGCTGGTGACGACTTGGTATATCCGGGCATCTGCATGGTCAAAGACGGCAAAAATCGATTCTTTTGCACCGATTCCGCGACGCTCCGGCGGGAGGCTTTCCGGCAGAACACGCCAGACAAGGATGGCGCTGATGAGCGATAGCGCGGCAGCCACATACATGGGAGCGGCGAAACCATAACGTGCGCCGACGATCCCGCCGATAGCCGGACCAAAAACAAACCCCAGACCGAACGCCGCACCAATGAGCCCCATCGCCTTCGCACGCTCTTCGCGGGTCGTAATGTCGGCGATGTATGCTTGTGCAGTCCCGATGTTGCCTCCGCAGAATCCGGCCAGAAGGCGAGCTGCGAATAAGACCCACAATGCTCCTGCAAGTCCCATAAAGACAAATCCAATCGCAGTCCCGAGCAGACTGACAAATAACACCGGCTTCCGGCCCACACGGTCAGAAATTTTTCCCCACACTGGCGATGCAAAAAACTGGGCAAAGGAAAACGCTGCTACGAGAAGCCCGTTTTGCACGGCGCTGGCACCAAAATGCTCCGCATAGAGCGGCAGCACAGGGATCACTATTCCGAAGCCCACCATATCGATGAAGATGGTAAGAAAAATGATGCCCATTTGGGCGCGCTTGGTATTCATTTGCGTGAGAGCACGGGAGATGAGTTTTTTATGACAGCGGAACGTGGAAAAAGAATCCGTCGTTTATAACTACTGCCCGGGAGCAAGCGCAGCTCCTTTGATCATTGCTTCAAAAGCGGCACTTGCCGCCTGCACCGACGCCTCGGGTCCCGTCATTTTCACAAATACATTGCCTTGTGTGCCTTCAAGGATTGCGCCGAGCAGAGCATATGTTGTGAGCGGTGTGGTTGGGCCGCCAGGCATCCCGCTGTTGAATGTTCCGGATGCTGTGATCAAAGTGGTTTTCGTCGGGCCGTATTGTTCGACCCGCTGCATCGCGTTACTTCCGCCCGCCCCTCCCTGAAACTGCCCCACCCACCGATCGATGTTTGCATCGACGCTGCCGCCCTGGTCGGGACCAAAATAGAAAAATGTCACCTCTCCTGCCGCGCCCCCGTCAACCCCTGGAGGAGCCAATTCGGCTTTACGCATCTGCGACGATGGCACCACCCATGCCCAATCCGTAGGGCGCTCGAAGCGAAAGGTCGCCACTGAAAATTCGACCGGGTCCGCGGCCTGGGTCATTGATGGAGTGGTGGTAATGAGCGCGCAAAACGCGAGCAGGTAAGATAGTTGGCGGTGTTTCATCGGCTAAAGTCATACGATTGCCATGCCTTACCCGCAATAGCGAAACGCATCGCATCTCGCTATAATGGACGCATGTCGTTGCGCAGTGTGAGCGCGACGGGTGTGGATCCGATGCCGGCCTCCACAACCATCGGCGCGAGCGTGTTGGAAAACCAAGGCCGTCCGGCGACGATCACCTGCGCAAACAAGAGCGGGCGGGTTCGTGCCTCAAATGCGGCATTCGGGAGGCTCAGCGCAAAAGAAAATGGCGGTTTTCCTTGGACGCGAATCTCAGTGCTTTCCAGCGGCCGCCCGCCAGAAGTGTCATTAGCGTCCAACAGCGTGAGGTGCAGTCGGGCTCCTTTTGGCAAGGTGATCGACTCGTTGTAAGTAACCGTGCCACTGATCTGCACGCCGGCGACGGGGGGCACTGACGGCTGGGTTGCAGTGCAACCGCCTAGTAAGCACATTGCGACCGCCACGAGGCCCGGATGCCACGCCGTCATTTAGGCGGATATCAAATCTTCGAATCCTGTGAGGTCCAGCTCTGTCTGGTTTGGCTGAATTTCCGCGCGGATCGAAATCGGCAGCAGAGTCTCAAGGATGGCGCGATTAGTTGTTGTCGCGGGGCTGGTATCGCCGCTCCGGTTATTTAAAATTATCCCCGCGCACGGCACGCCGCGGCGTTGCAGGCTATCCACGGTAAGCAGCGTGTGATTCAGCGCCCCGAGCTTATTATCGACGACGATGAGGACCGGGATGTCCATCGCTATCGCAAGGTCGGCCATGAAATAATCTGGAAGAATGGGAACCAGCCACCCGCCAGCTCCTTCTACGATGACCGAATTATAGCTGGTTTTTAATCGGTTGAATGTCTGGAAAATCGACTCCAAATCGACCTGAGAGCCCGAGATTACGGCTGCCGTCAGGGGTGCAAGCGGTTGATCAAATGACACCGGATTCAAGTCGGAAAGTGCGCCCGGATACCCGCAGGCATCGGCGATTGCCACAACATCTTCTTGTCCCCCACAAGAGATCGGCTTCATCCCGACGGCTCGCACTCCGCGCTTGACCAATGCCCGCAAGAAGAGCGTGGAAAAATACGTTTTCCCCACGTCTGTGTCTGTTCCTGTGATGAAGAGATTCATTGGTTTTTACTTGGTTGATCGCTACAGATCGCTTTCGCGGTCGGTTTCGGCGGGGTTTTTTGTCACTTCGATAAAAACATTCTCCAGCGTGCGCTTCGGGCGGTGGGAGGCGACCAGCGATCCCCCTTCGGCAGCTATCAATGCCGCGATCTTTTCGTTCAACCCGGCGGACGCATTTTCGACGAGATACTGGGTCTGATTTCCCACGGTTATCAGATCCTCCAGCTTGCCCTGCTGGATCAATTGGCCGCGTGCCATGATGCCAACGCGGTCGCAGACTTCCTGGACCTGCTCTAGCAGGTGAGAGGTCAGAAGCACCGTCATGCCACGGGCTTTCAATGCGAGGATCAAATCCCGGATCTGACGCGAACCGACCGGGTCCACGCCCGCCGTAGGTTCATCGAGCACGACAAGCCGTGGGTCCTGCACGATGGCCTGGGCTAATCCGATGCGTTGCAGCATTCCCTTGGAAAATGTCCCCACGCGCCGATCCCGCGCGTCTTCCAGGCCGACGAGCGCCAGCAGTTCATTGGCTCGCTCGGTGAGTGCACGCCCGCTGAGCCCGCAAAGCTTGCCATAAAACCGGATTGTTTCCATCGCGGTAAGAAATTTGTAAAAGTAGGGGTTTTCCGGCAAAAACCCGACTTCCCGGCGCGCGGGGAAATCCCGGCTGTCGTAGCCGAATACTGTTGCCGATCCGGAAGTCGGGGTGACCAGGCCCAAGAGGACCTTGAGCGTCGTGCTTTTGCCGCAGCCGTTCGGGCCAAGCAGTCCAAACACCTCACCTTCCTCGACATCCAAGGAAACATCACGCACAGCGACGAGTCGCTCCCGCTTCCACGGCATGGGAAATACCTTCGTCAAGTTCTTGATGGAAACTGCGGTGCTCATCAATCGCTATTCAATCCAAAATTTGAAATCCACGCAAACCCGATTCCACATCCCGTGGATTGATCACTTCTTCTTGGATGTGTCCGGCGAGGACGCTTTCGCGGATCGCTTGCAAAAACGCATCTACTTCTTCGGCCTCCCCTTGCACCACCTGCTCGACGCGCGCATCCGGCAGGTTTGTTACGGTGCCGACGATATCAAATCCCCGGGCAAGCGATTTCACAGTGAAACAAAATCCGACCCCTTGCACTCGCCCCAGATAATGCACAATGACCGCCTTCATCCCTCGCGCACCTGCCCTGCACCGCGGATGAGGTACCGGTAGGTTGTTAATTCAGCCAGTGCCATCGGGCCACGCGCGTGGAGCTTATCCGTGCTGATCCCGATCTCTGCGCCAAATCCAAACTCCCCGCCGTCGGTGAAACGCGTCGACGCGTTCCAATAAACGGTTGCCGAGTCGATGGACTGCAAAAACTGCTCTGCCGTCGCTGCATTTTCGGTGACAATTGCGTCGCTGTGATGCGAGCCAAAGGTCTCGATGTGGTCCATTGCCGATGCCACCCCGTCCACCACCCGCACACCAAGAGTGAGGTCCAGATGCTCCGTGGTCCAATCCGATGGCTGCGCAGCCACCAACTTCGGATACCCCGCCTTCTGCAATATCGCCATGGCCCGATCGTCCGCGCGCAGTTCCACACCCGCAGGAGCCAGTGCCTCGGCGATGACCGGTAACGCGCGTTCAGCGATCGATCCGTGCACAAGCAATGTCTCAGCCGCATTGCACGCGCTCGGCCGCTGGACTTTGGCATTTAAAACAATATCGACAGCCATTTGGACGTCCGCGTCGGCATCCACAAAGACATGACAAATTCCGTCCAGATGTTTGATCACTGGCATCCGGGCATGTTCCATCACCGCCTCGATCAACCCACGTCCCCCGCGCGGCACAATGACGTCGATGTATGTATCCATGGCTGCCATCAGGCGGACGGCCTCACGATCCGTGATGGGAACGAGTTGCACCGCATCGTGAGGCATCCCGGCGCTTACCCCGCCCGATTGCAGGGCTTCGGCGATGGCGCGGTTGGAAAGAATGCTCTCGGACCCGCCACGCAGAATCACCGCATTTCCGGTCTTGATGCAAAGCACCGCGGCGTCGCTCGTCACATTCGGACGCGATTCGTAGATGATTCCGACCACCCCGATCGGCTTCCGGATTTTGGTGATCCGAATGCCATTTGGCCGCGACCACTCGGCCAGCACTTCATTAACGGGGTCGGGTAACGCTGCGACTTCGCGGATGCCGTGTGCCATCGCCGTGATGCGTTTTTCGGTGAGGCGCAGCCGATCCACCGATGCCGCTGTCAGCCCTTGGGTCATGGCAGTCTCGATGTCAATTGCATTGGCAACCAGGATATCCGGCGTGGCCACAACCAATGCGTCTGCCATCGCAACCAAGGCAGCATTTTTAGTGTTGGAATCTAAAAGGCCAAGCGCCCGCGATGCCACGCGCGCCCGCTGGCCAATGTCTAAAATCAAAGATTTAATATCGGTGCTCACGGAAAAATCAGGAAAAATCGGAGATGGTCAAACGAAAGTGAAATTACGATATGCGTCCCCCCGCAGATTGTCGAGAAAGCCCGCCCGGTGCTTCAGGATTAACGTATCAAACGGAAGAAATTTCGCGCCACGCTCACAAGGCCCGCCAATGGTAAACCGAAAGGGAGGTATCGTTCGCCAATCGCTCGATCTCACCCTCGTCACCTGAACGGGCTCAAGCCTGGGGAAATAAAACCTTGCCCCTGCGGGCTCTTTGGCGTTGGCAAGACAGCCTCCTTTCCTCACAATTACCCCTCATGAGCCTACGCCCTTGCCAACCGCTTTTTCAATAACGGAAACGACTATATGCCGCGCAAGAAACAGACCGACCCAGCCGCCAGCAAGTTGAAGGCAATGGGGTCCCGGGTTTGCATGCTTGGCGCTCTAACTTCGACAAGCGGAGGGGAATCAACTCAATTTCCGTTTTTCTTTCAAGCGCGTGAGCATCGTCCCGCAGCGGGCGGTGGGAAATCTAACGCAGAAGGGTTCAACCGTCTTCAACTTGCTGCTCGGCTTGGACAAAAAGGTGACCGCACAAGATTTGCACGTAATTTCCATGATTTCGAAGTGACTCCTGTTTCCGGTGTCTCGGAAGACACAGTGCTCGGAGGCTTCATCGGCGATAACAAAATCTATGTAGTTCAAACGACGCCTAATGTGATCGAACGCTGCATCTTAATGACCACCGACCCCGGCGACCTCGTCCTCGACCCGACGTGCGGCTCGGGGACGACGGCGGATGTGGCCGAGCAGTGGGGCAGCCGCGTGGCTCTGGCGCTGGCCAAGCACCGGCTGCTGACCGCGAAGTTCGATTACCAGCAGCTTCGCCCGCTCAGCGCGGAGGACGTGGCGCGCAATCCGCACGGCACATGGCTCTGCGGAAAGGATGAAGGCGGAAGGATGAAGGATGAAAGGAAGATGACCTTCAAATGCAAGAAGGTGCCGCACATCACGCTCAAGAGCATCGCGCGCAACACCTCGCTCGCCCCGATCTTTGCCCGGCACGAGCCGATCCTCATGGAGCGGCTGTCGGCATTGAATCAGGCTTTGGATTCGTGTGAAAAAGAGTGGCGCGCCGCGTGGCGGGCGAAGATGGACGAGGTGAACGCCTGCATTTCCGCCAATGCCGAGATGGAGGAACTGGTGGATAAACCGGAGACTGTGAAAGGCGGAGTGCGCGCGAGTGGCCCGTTCACGATGGAAGGCGTCATCGCCGTGGAGGACGGCCCGGACACGCCCATCGGCGGAGCGCCGGGCGAGCTAGACACCTTCGACGGCGACGCTGCGGTGCAAAACTCCGAGGCGCATCTCGACAAGGTCCTCCGACTGCTCAAGGCAAGTGGCGTGGATTTCCCCCGCAACAAAAACATGAAGTTCAGCCGGCTCGATCCGCTGACCGCTGCCGCGCGCATCCACGCCGACGTGGCCATGGGCGACCTGCTCAAGACGCAGCCGGATCCTAAGTCCGACGGAGGTGAATTTCGATGACATTGAATGATCTTAAAACCATTAAGCCCATCCCGGGGTTCGATTGCGTCGCTATGAAGCACCGCGCGCAGGAACGCATCTACGAAGAAACGAAGGGGATGACGGATCGCGAATTGACCGAGTATTTCAACCCGGCCGGACGCGCCTTTCTCGAGACTGGAAAGATTTCGACGTCCGAGTCCGATAGCCTTCTCCTGCGCGAAGACCCGCCGAAGTCCGGCAGTTGAACCAAATGGAATCGACCTTAAAAGTGTTGAACGAACTGGAAAGCGATGGCGTGATCAGCCGCTACGCCATCGGTGGTGCAGTGGGGGCCATCTTCTACATGGAGCCTTTCCTCACCTTCGATCTGGACGTGTTTGTCCTATTGCCCCAGACGGCGGGTGGGCTGCTCACGCTGTCGCCGATCTATGAGGATCTGAAGCGGCGGGGCTGCACAGAGGAGGCGGACTGTGTGCTGATTGAGGGGATGCCCGTGCAGTTTTTGCCTGCCTACAACCTTCTGCTGGAAGAATCTCTTGCCGAGGCGAGGGAGACGGCTTACGGCGAGACGACCACCCGCGTGCTGCGCCCGGAGCATCTCGCCGCCATCATGGTGCAAACCGGGCGGGACAAGGACCGCCAGCGCTTCTCCACGTTCATGCAGGAAGCCGCGATGGATGCGGATTACCTTCAACGCGTGCTGGACTGCCATCAACTCACTGCCCGCTACGACCTATGGAAAACCGCGATCTAAACCAACTGCTCGCTGGCAAACAGCGCCGCCGCCACGAACTCGCCAGGCTGCCGATTGAGGAAAAAATCCGCGCCGTGGTCCGGCTGCAACAGATGGCGGCACCCATTCTAAAACAGCGCGGTAAAACTGTCCGCTGCTGGACCATTGTCATTCCGAGTCATGCCTGAAGAACAGATTCCCATTCAGTCGGTCGAGAACCCGGTGGAGGCCCGCCGCCGGAGGATCGTCCCAAGCACGAGGTGATGGCGTTGCCGGGACGAAAGGCGTTCGAGATTCGGTTTCCGGTGGTCGAGGGCTACGTGGTTTCCTTGCAGCGCAACCTCGTTACCGCCGATGTGAGCAAAGTCGAAAAGACGAAGCTCGATCCATGCATGGTCCCAACCGATGCGTTGATCCGGCCTCAGGTCGGCTACCAGTTCGGCCGCGCGAGCGCGCATGGCGGCTTTGGTTTCGAACTCGTAAACCGGCAGGAATACTACGACTCGGTTCACTTGCAGACTATCGAGTTCGATATCGCTCGAGAAATTGTCCGTGCGCTCACGGAGGCATCTCATCCAGGCAAGGAACGACTGCGGCGGGAAAGTCGAAGCACGCTATTTCCCCAGGTCCTTCAAATCGTGAAGAGATACATGAGTGACCGTGTGGACTTCAACGGCTTAAATCCTTGCGAAGTGGGTTTGCAGACATATGCGCAGCGCATCATCGCGCTGTTGATCGCAGCCATCACTCTCGATGACGGCAAAAACGAGGCTCCACTGCTGCCGCGACTGAACCGCTCCAAGCCCATCGACAGCCCGGAACGCGTCCGATTCAAGACGGTGAAACCGGTGCAGGTGACCGCTGCGAGCCACCTCAACTACGTGGCCTGCGACACCAACTCACGGGAGCAGGCAGCGACGTTCCAGCTCGAAAAGCCGGCGGAGGGAGGAGTGGTTTATTGCTACGCCCGGTGGGCCACTCAAGAAAATTGGCATTTTGTTCATCCGAACTTCCGGGGACCAAACGATTCCCCTGAAGCAATGGGATCGGACCTTGCGGTGCAGGATATCGTGGACGCCGTCCGGGGGATGCAAAAGCGTGGGAACGTGGATGCCTCGCGGATTTATCTCGTCGGCTGTAGTGGGGGGTGGGTATATGGCGTTGCTTATGGCCGGTCGGCATCCCAAGATTTGGGCGGGGGTTTCTGCATGGGTACCGGTTGCAGATATTGGCACGTGGCACGAGGGATGTTCACCCGACGGCATCCCGAATAAATACGCGACGATGGTCGAAGCGGCCTTGGGTGGGCCGCCGGGTGTCGCCGGGCGCTTGAATGACGCAACGAATCGTTCGCCAGTGACATGGTTGGCTAGTGCGAAGAAGCTTCCGGTCGATATCAATCATGGCGTTCACGATCGACGCCGCGAGAGTGTCCCGTTTACGCACAGCCTGCGCGCATTTAATGCGATTGCTGCTAGTGAAGACCGTTTACCGGAAAGGGAGATCGTGGAGTATTACGACTCGCAGCGTCGCCTGATCGCTTGGCCCGAGCCCGAGATCGACGCGCTTTACGGAGCAATGCCGGTGTTATTTCGAAAAACATCTGGAAACGCACGGGTCACGATATTTGAGGCCGGGCGTGAGATTCATTACGCTCCGGCGTTCAATTGGCTGTTGCACCAGCGGCAAGGATCACCGGAGTTGGAACGAAGATGGCATCGATACCCAATCCGGGAAGTAGCTGGGGGGACGGGCTGCTCGTCTCCACCGGTGGGTTTACCTCAGGCCAGGTTCGGGATGGGGCCAATCGTGCTCCGCCCCGGGGGATTTGGTTCTTTTTTGAGCATTTGCATTGTGGTAAGGTATAGTCCTTGTGAACAGGTCTCTGCTTTCACCAAGACATTTATAAAGTCGGCTTTGAGTCGGCTGGATATCCAACCCATTGCTATCGGGCCTCCCGAGCGCAAAACAACGAGGAAAAACCATGCCCATGTCAGCCAATCCGGAAGAAATTCCGGCTGTCAACCCGCCACAGAAACGTCCGCGATCTTCGCGTCCCAAAGAACGCATCGCCATGATATCGACCCATGGATATGTCGCGGCCCAACCGCCGCTCGGAGCTCCGGACACCGGTGGTCAGGTCGTCTTTGTAATCGAGCTGTCCAAAAAACTCGCACAGCTCGGGTACAAAGTCGACATCTGGACCCGGCGCTTTGAAGGCCAAGCCGAGATCGAGCCCGTCAACGAAAGTGTCCGCATCCTGCGTATGCCATGTGGCGGACCGGACTTCATTCCCAAGGAAATTCTTTACAAAAAGCTCCCTGAGTGGGGCGAGCATGCCCTCCGGTTTATCCGTCGCAACAAGCTGAACTATCAATTCATCAACAGCCATTACTGGGACGCCGGGCTCGCAGGCCAGTACCTTGCGGGTGTGCTCGAAGTGCCGCACATCCACACGCCGCACTCGCTCGGAAGTTGGAAAAAACGCCAGATGCTCGAAGACTCGGGGGAAGCGCCAGAGGAACTTGAGCGCCGGTTTAATTTTGAACGCCGGATTCATCACGAGACGCTATTATTTAGCGACTGCGATATGGTGATCGCCACTTCACCGCCGCAAGCGGACTTGCTCATGTCCGACTATGAGATGGATGCGCCCCGGCTGCGGATGATCCCGCCAGGATACGACGACAATCGGTTTTTCCCGATGAGCGAGCCCACCCGGCGCTTGCTGCGTGAGCAATTTGGATTCTCTGGTAAAGTCATTGCCTCCGTGGGTCGCCTCGCTCGAAATAAGGGCTTCGATTTGCTGGTAGATGCATTTTCAATCGTGGCTGAACGGGATCCTGAGGCCCATTTACGGCTTGCCGTTGGCTCGGTGAGCTCTGACCATGGAGACGAATCAATGATGTCCGAGATCCGGGCGCTGGTGGAAAGTAACCGCCTCCAAGATCGTGTTACAATCACTGGTTCTCTGAGTGATGAAGAGTTGCCTGACTTTTATCGTGCGGCGGATGTTTTTGCGCTGTCGAGTCGCTATGAACCGTTTGGAATGACGGCGGTTGAAGCGATGGCCTGTGGCACGCCCACGGTGATGACAACTCATGGCGGGCTGTATCGTGCGATACGATTTGGAGAACATGCCTTGTTTGCCGACACGATGGATAAGTATGAATTTGGGATCACCCTGCTTCAGGCGCTAAAATACAAGGGCCTCCGGGCCCGCTTGCACCGGGATGGAGCGCTTCGGGTGCGAAGTTTGTTCACGTGGACTGGTATTGCGCAGCAATTGCTAAGCGCGGTCGAATCTCGTTCGACGAGCATTTTTGACTCGGTGCAGCGCCTGCACGGCGTTGACTTTCCCAACTAATTCCAGCCGAATACAGCCATGGAAATTCGCCTATTTGCATCTGACATTGACAATACCCTGCTGGGGAAACCCGATAGCACGCTGTTGTTTTACAAGATTTGGCGCTCGCTTCCGGACGACCGGCGGCCGTTGCTTTGTTACAATACGGGACGTCTCGTCGAGGACACGCTCAGTGTCATCGAGAGCACAGATCTTCCAGATCCGGATTTCCTCATTTGCGGTGTGGGGACGATAATCTACGATTTCAAAAAGCGCACTGTCATCAAGGCATTCGCAGAAGTCATGGACGACGGCTGGGATAAGAAGCGCGTCGAGGAACTGCTGAAACGTATCCCTGGCATACGCAAGCAACCGCCCGGCTTTCAGCATGGTTATAAGTCGAGCTGGTATCTGGACGCCGCAGCCCCGGAAACTCTGGAAGAAATCGAATCTTCGCTAACCACCGCAGGCGTCGCCGCGCAGGTGATTTACTCGAGTGGTCGGGATCTAGATATCCTCCCGCGCATGGCGAACAAGGGCAACGCCCTTGACTGGCTGGCGCGCTTGCTGAAGTTGCAGAACGACCAAATCCTTGTCGCTGGCGACAGTGGAAACGACAGCGCTATGTTTCTCCAGCCGGGCGTCAAAGGGATTGTCGTCGAGAATGCGCAACCCGAGCTGATCGAGGCAACGATCGCCGTGGGGGTTTACCACGGCAAGGGAGTGTGCGCGGACGCCGTCATTGATGGCTTACAAAATTTCGGTGTCATCCGCGACATCCCGTCACTCGACCTCGGGAGTATCGCACACAAACACATCGATCCCGAAATTAAGCAGCTGTTCCGCGATCAAAAGATGGCGGGTATCGACAAAACAGATGTTCAATTTTTGATTACCGCCTACCGGAAATCCATCGAAGCGCTCCGGAAGAACATCACGCCCGTGGGATTTTCAGCATGTTCGCTGGAAGATAATGATACTCGCGGGACCGACGTGAACTACCGCTCTGTGTGGGGCAGAGACGGGTCTATCGCCGTGATTGGCTCGCTCCCGCTTGATGATCCGGACATCCGTGAGTGTCAGCGCCGCACGCTGGCCACGCTACTCGACCACATCTCGCCGACCGGACAAATCCCGTCGAATGTCCGCATCGACACGCTTGAGCCCGACTACTCGGGCGTGGGAGGGATTTGCTCAATCGACAGCGGGTTGTGGCTCATCATTGCGGTTTACGAATACGTGCGAACGACTTCGGACATGAAATTCCTGCGCGAACGCATGTGGCAATTGCAAAAGGCAGTCGATTGGTTGAGTGCGCATGACAGCAATAACGACGCGCTCTTGGAGATTCCGGAAGCGGGGGATTGGACGGATTTATTTGGGCGCAGCTACAATGTACTATACGACGAGGTCCTGTGGTATCGCTGCAACGTGGCATTCGGACGACTGCAGGAATTTGTCGGAAATTTTAAGGTGGCTGGTGATTACCTCCGCTGGTCGCAGACGATCAAGCACGCGATTCTCGCCAAGTTCTGGCCGTCCACGCAGTCGGTGCCAGGAGAAACGCATTTCGCCGACAAGCAGTTCAGTCTCGGCGATACGAGTTATCTCGTCGCGCAGGTCACGCCATTCGATTTTAACTGGCGCTGTGATGTCTACGGAAACATCCTCGCCTTCCTTTACAATGTCCTCGATATCGATCGCGCGAAAATCGCGTTCCGATTTCTTTGGGGGGTCGGCTGCAATGACCCATATCCTGTCGCAAACCTGTATCCCGTCGTGCACTCAGGGGACAGCGACTGGCGGAGTTACTACACCGTCAACCTGCTCAACCTGCCGCACCACTACCACAATGGCGGGATTTGGCCATTCATCGGCGCGCAATGGGTTCGGTTTATCCACCGGTTGGGCCTTCGCAATATTGCATTTCAAGAACTCGTAAAAGTCGCAAAACTTAATCAACTCGGCGTCGCCAACGAATGGGAGTTCAACGAATGGGCTCACGGAAAAACCGGTCGTCCCATGGGCAAGGCTTACCAGGCATGGTCCGCATCCGAGTTCATCCTCGCGTGCCACGAACTCAACCTCGACCGGATGTAAAAGCTCCTTCGGGCACTCTGTCGGACTGGTCTGAGCACCCCACTGGCGCTACTTTTGCTTGAGTTGCACGGCGGGGGACCAATCGTCCGCGGGAGGATTTGCCACGAGCTCGTTGGCCCGGCGGAAATGCAGATTGGCGAGGTAATCATCGGGCGATCCGTTCAGGCACGCCTGAAGTTTGATCGCAGCATCCCGAAACTGCCGTTCGCGAAAAAGGCGGATGCCGTCGGCGTAATTGGTGAGGGATGTATGAGACATGCCGCTCTCCGACAGAACAACGGTGAAAATATCGATCGGCTGCGATTTTCCAGCAACGATAACCAGATCCACAGACCGCAATGGAATCTGGCTACGTACGAGACAGGCGACGCTTTCGGTCAGGCAGATCTGCTGCTTATATTGCTTGGTGATACCCTCTACGCGCGATGCGAGATTGACCGGATCTCCGATCACGGTGGGTTCCATTTTTTCTTCAGATCCGATATTGCCAAAAATGGCATCGCCGTGGTGGAGCCCGATTCCCACTCGGAAGGGAGGTAAACTGCGTTCAATCCACGATTGGTTAAGGAGAATCAATCGTTCCTGCATTTCAGTTGCCGCTTTGACGGCATGAACCGTATCTTCGACCGCCCCATTACTCAATACGTTGCCCCACACAGCCATCAGCCCGTCACCGAGGAATTTGTCGACCGTGCCTCCGTGCCGAAATACAATCTCCACCATCGCGGCGAAATATTCGTTCAGCTGCATCACTACAGATGCTGCATCCGCCCGCTCGGCATAAGAGGTGAACCCCCGGACATCGGAAAATAGCACGGTTACAGGAAGCCGGGTGCCACCAAGCGTAGTGAGAAAGTCATCGCGGTTATCGAGAATCTCGCGCACGACATTGCGCGACACATAGCGATCCAACGTGGATCGTAACCGCACCGCCTCCGTGCGATGGAGTGTGAATGTCCACGCCAGCGAGGTGACTCCAATGGCAAAAATCACCAGCACTGGCTTTACCAGCGGAAGGAGAATCAGCAGGCTCCCAAACAACACCGAGACGAACAATATCCACCCGCCCGCCGCCAGCAGCATCCCGGCGAGCACCATCGTGGGGCGCCGGATTCGAGAAACAATGAAAAATGAAACTCCAGCTACCAGAACCATAGCGCAGGCATTTCCGATCCATCCGAGGTTAGTGTAAAAAGTTCCGGAGAGCGCTGCGGCTATGGCCGAGGTATGGACCAAAGGACCTGGAAGCCGGGCATCCACCGGGGTGGTGTGAAAATCCTGAAGCCGAATCGCCGACGGACCAATCACCACGATCTTGTCTTTAAAAACCTCGCCTCCCCGCAATGGGATATTCCAATCGGTGTCCAGAAAAATGCTGTAAAATGGAATGCGTAGGATGGTGTCCGGGTTAGGAAATAGAAAAGCGACAGGCTCATGCCCGGTGGGAATGAGATCGTTGCGTCCCAACGCAATTAACGTCGCGGCAGCGAGCGAGCGGTATTCCGTGGCTCCCACCACAGCCGACTGTTGCGCTCGGGCCCACAGCGGTGTTTGCCAAACAATCGAGCGGATATATCCCATCTCGGGCCAAAAATTCGCATAGCCCACACGAGAGTCTGTTGCAGGGTCGGTAATCAGCGATGAGGCGGGCATCGTAATCGAGGGAATAATTGGTTTGTCGGGTTGGGAGGCATCGTAAAAGTTTGATGCAATAACGACTTGGTTGCGGTGGGAATCCAGAGTATTGCGAAGCGTCTCGTCTCCTTCGCGTTCGGTATCAAAAATGAGATCAATCACAACCACCGACGCGCCAGCGTCGATCAACTTATCGATCGCTAGAGCAAAAACATCGCGCGGCCAGGACCAGCCGCTTTTTGCCATTTGTGATAACGCAGGAGAGGACTCGATATCTTCAGGCCATAGCGCATCCAGCGTCAGAGATTGTTCATCGATTTCCAAAAATACAACAGACTCCGTTTGGACCCTATTACTAGCGCTCGCGATCAACTCGTTTTGTGCCCTCGCTTCGGTCTGTGTCAGCGAATCCAGCAGCGGCAATACGAAGGTCCCCAACACGGCCGCCCCTGTCGCAATGACCAGCAACCCTTGGACGCGACGCTGATCCCGATATTCTGATGCGTTACCCTTTGTTTTCATCGCTGCGCACGGGTGTTGATGCCTGAACGTGAAAAAACCCGTTTAGCCATATGGCGAAACGGGTTTTCTCGGTAATAGGGGGAAATCTACTAAAAAAATCCCCTACACGAGGTCTTTAAACGCTTTGCCGACGGAAAACTTCACCGTCTTCGATGCCTTGATCTTGATCTTCTCACCGGTCTTCGGGTTGATTCCGTTGCGGGCTTTCCGGGCGACTACTTTGAATGTGCCAAAACCAACGAGCTGAACGGTCTTGGATTTTTTCACACCCGACTTGATCGACTCAAGAACTGCGTTTAATGCGCGCTCGGCTTCCGCCTTGCTAACATCTTTTCCGAGGGATTTTTGGACGGCTTCAACGAGTTGGACTTTGTTCATTTAATATTGGGTTGTAAGGTAGAGGAGAGCAAAACATGACAACCCCTGAAATGTCAAATATGTTTTCGGAAATTTATTTAGAACCGATGACTTGGCGGCAAGGGAACTTTATCAGATGGTTTACTCATGACATTCGACGAACAGATTTCCTCCTTTTTATTAAAGCGTCCTCAGATTGACCCGAGCGCATGGATTGGTCCGCATACTTTTGTGGCAGGTGACGTGACGATCGGTGCCAATGCCAGCGTCTGGCCCGGATGTTCGCTGCGTGGGGATATCGCACCGATTCGGATCGGCGCTCACTCAAATATTCAGGATAATGCCGTTGTTCACGTGGGCGATGATTTGCCCGCGATCGTGGGGGAATGGGTCACGATCGGTCATCAAGCCACGGTCCATGCGTGTGTGATCGAGGACGAAACTCTGATTGGGATGGGTGCGATTATTTTGGACGGTGCTCGCATCGGCTCACGCTCCATTGTCGGAGCCAATGCCACCGTGACACCGGGCACCCAGATCCCGCCGGGTTCGTTAGTGCTGGGTTCACCCGGAAAGGTCGTGCGCACGCTTTCGTTAGGTGAGCAGTCGAACGTCCGTCGCTGGGCAGAACGCTACGTGACTCTCTCTCGTCATTATATGGCATTGGCTTCGCAGCTGTGATAAGTTTTTTTCATGAGCAATTCCGTCATTGAAGTCCGAGTCAAAGCCCTGATCCCCACGGGGAATGGCGTAGCTGTCTTCCTTGGAACAGAAGAAAAAGTTTTCGTAATTCAGATTGATGCGGGAGTCGGCACCGCAATCAGTATGTTCATGAGCGGCCAACCCAAAGAGCGTCCGCTGACACACGACTTGATGACGATGTTACTCACAGCGCTTGGAGCCCGGGTCGAGCGGGTCGTAATCAATGATTTCCAGAATGGGACGTATTTCGCGCGGCTCATCGTCGTCGTGGAGAATGAAATCCAGCAGCGAAAGATCATCGAGTTGGACGCGCGGCCTAGCGACGGTATTGCGCTTGCGACCCAGCAGAAGGCACCGATTTACGTGACAGAGGAAGTCTGGTCCGACACCGAAGATATGACAGACGTGTTGGAACGCGTCCAAGAGGAAAAGAGCGACGAAGAAAAAGGCGAGTGATCCCGTTCTTGCGCGTCGTGGTGGCTTACATCCTCGGGATGGTAATGCCTTCCTGCCTCATGTATTTCCCACCCCGGTCCGCATAGCTCGTCTCGCAGACTTCGTCGGCTTTGAAAAATACGACCTGTGCCAATCCTTCGTTGGCGTAAATCCGCGCGGGCAGTGGCGTTGTGTTGGAAATCTCAAGCGTTACATGCCCCTCCCATTCGGGTTCAAACGGCGTGACGTTGACGATGATTCCGCAGCGCGCGTAAGTGGATTTTCCCACACAGATCGTCAAAACATCGCGGGGGATACGAAAATATTCGACGCTCCGCGCGAGAGCAAACGAGTTCGGTGGCACAATACAGACGTCGGTTTTTATATCCACGAAGGATCTCGGGTCAAACGCCTTCGGGTCCACCACGGTGTTAAATACATTTGTGAAGACCTTGAATTCATCGGACACACGCAAGTCGTATCCATAGCTCGAAAGCCCGTAGCTAATGAGCCGATGACCGTCTTCGGCAGCGCGGACCTGCCCATCGGTGAACGGTTCGATCATCCTGTTTTGTTTGGCCATTCGGCGAATCCATGCGTCTGAACATACTGACATGAGGTGTGAAATACACGATGTGTGCCCGCTCCGCCAACCCGAGAATACGGATGAAGCAAATATTTTTAGTTGCGGTGGATGGAAATCCGTCGGAACCATAACGCCAGATGCAACCCAAACCCGACTCGGCCCTCATCGTCGTAGGCCATGGATCCACGCTGAACCCCGATTCAAGCGCTCCCACATTTGACCATGCCGACACCTTGAAGAGTCTCGGAATTTTCGGTGAGGTAGTGACGTGCTACTGGAAGGAAGAGCCATCCATGAGAGAAGTCCTGCGTATGGTGGAAAGCCGGGATGTTTACATCGTTCCGAATTTCATCAGCGAAGGATATTTCACGCAAACCGTGATTCCCAGAGAGTTTCAGCTTGATGGACCGATCACACATCGCGACCACCGGACGTTGAAATATTGTGCGCCGGTGGGAAGTCACGCCAGCATGACGGGTGTGATTCTGCACCGGGCAAAAGAAACATTGCAAGACACCGATCCCGGCCAAACGAGCCTGATCATCGTCGGCCACGGAACGAATCTGAACGATAACTCAGCGAAAGCAGCCAAGGACCAAGTCCAGCGCATCGGAGAAATGGGGATCTATGGCGAGGTCTTGTCGTCGTATATGGAGGAACCTCCGTTGATATCTGCTTGGGATACTATGACCTCATTTCCAAATGTTCTTGTGGTGCCGTTTTTTATTGCGGATGGCCTTCACAGTTTTCAGGACATTCCTGTGTTGCTCGGAGTCGAAGAAGAGGGGATGCCCGCGGCAAGCCAGAGGGATGTGTTTCGCCGCAATCCATATGTGCTGCGCGGGAAACGACTCTACTATGCCAGCGCGATCGGGACGGAGTCGATGATGGCGGATGTCATCGTTGACCAAATCGAAGCGTTCGACACGATGCACGCGGAAACAAGCCCGCAGCCGATTAAGTGAGAAGCGATAGGCTAACCCGTATTTGACAATTATTGGCTGTTGCTTACGCTAAAAAATCTTAGAAATCACATGGACACATTGAATGATCGAGCGAACAAGCGGTTCGTTTCCCACGCTCCCGGCCATTGGCCGGAAATTCCGCCTGAAAAATGGAACGATTGGCGCTGGCAACTAAAAAACCGGGTTACCACGCTCGATCAGCTTGAGCGCCATCTGCGTCTGGTCCCTGAAGAGCGCGCAGGAGCAATCCTCGCCGGAAACAAGCTCTCACTGGCAATCACCCCACACTTTTTTAACCTGATTGACCCGGATGATCCAGGCTGTCCGATTCGCCGGCAGGTGGTCCCAAGACTGGAGGAGGGAACGACTGCACCGTGGGAGATGGCTGATCCATGCGGTGAGGACTCGCACATGCCCGTGCCGGGTCTCGTTCATCGCTACCCGGATCGTGTTCTGTTTCTTGTGACGGACCGCTGCGCTTCCTATTGTCGGTATTGCACCCGGAGTCGCGTGGTGAGTGGTGCCGGGGAACAGGAACTTCATACGGAATTTGAGGAGATTTTTAATTACCTAGAGTCACACACCGAGGTCCGCGACGTGCTTCTCTCCGGGGGAGATGCTTTGTTATTCTCCGATGACAAGCTGGAGCGAATTCTTAAGCGGCTCCGTGCCATGGAGCACATTGAATTTATCCGCATCGGAACGCGCGTCCCGATATTTCTTCCGCAGCGCATCACGCCGGAGTTCTGTCAGATGCTTCAGAAATATCATCCCCTTTGGATGAGCGTGCATGTCAACCATCCACTCGAACTCACGTCGGAGGTGCGCGACGCATTGGCCCGTCTCGCGGATCATGGAGTGCCCCTTGGAAACCAGAGTGTGTTGTTAGCCGGCGTGAATGACAACATCCCGACAATGCGCGACCTGGTGCACAAGCTGCTGCTCTGCCGCGTCCGTCCCTACTACCTATACCAGTGTGACCTGATCAAGGGCTCGGCCCATCTCCGTGCATCCGTCGCGAAGGGCGTCGAGATCATTGAAGGACTCCGCGGTCACACCACGGGATATGGAATCCCTCAATTTGTGATCGATGCCCCTGGTGGTGGAGGCAAGGTTCCCGTCAATCCGGGTTACGTGCTCTACCACGACGCGGAAAAAGTTGTGATCCGGAACTACGAAGGCCGGATATTCGAATACCCTGAACCTGCAGGATCGACGGCGCATGGCGGGAGTAAGGATATTTCGCTCGGTGAAACTTTGCCCCAGCATGTTTTATTAGAATGAGCTGCCGTCGTCGCCGGCTTCGATTCGGGATAATCCTTGATTTAGGCAAAGCTGCACGCTCCATTCCTCCCTCATTATGAAGCAACTTTCTGAAGAGGCGCTGGTGTCCGCATTAAATTGGCGCTACGCGACAAAGGGATTTGACCCGGCTGCCAAAATCGATCCGAGCACCTGGGCGGCACTTGAACACGCACTGGTATTGTCGCCGTCGTCTTTCGGCTTACAGCCGTGGCGCTTTTTGGTGGTCAGCGATCCTGCAAAACGTGAGGCACTCGTACCCTTGTCCTGGGGCCAACGTCAGGTCGCTGATGCCTCTCATCTCGTCGTCTTCGCCGTCAAGCATCCGCTGACAGCGGAAGACGTCCACAGCCACATCCAACGCACGGCAGAAGTGCGCGGCGTGCCTGCTGAGAGCCTGCTGGGATTTGAAAAAGTGGTCGCTGGATTTTTGGATAAGCCTCCCTATCCGCTCGATATCCGGGAATGGTCAACAAGGCAGGTTTACCTCGCGCTGGGGACGTTCATGACCAGTGCGGCCTTGCTAGGAATCGATACCTGCCCGATGGAGGGAATTGATCCTGCGGGATTTGATCGCGTCCTCGGCTTGGAGGGCACGGGATATTTCACCGCCGTCGCCTGTCCGGCCGGCCACCGGTTGGCAACGGACAAATATGCCACCGCTCCCAAAGTGCGCTTCCCTGCCGAGTCGGTGATTCATAAATTGGAATAAAAAGACCCGGAAATTGCGCAACTTGTCATTTTTATCGCAGGTTCCCGTGAATTTAGAGCGATTCAAAAATAAGATTCGCCAGCTCGAATGTCCCACATCTCGCCGAGCTCCTTTTTTCGGCGCTTCCACGCCGATTCGGAGAATGGGAGTTATGGGAAGCATGGGAGTTATGGAGAGGGTGGCTTTTGGCGGCGGTGTTGGAGGCGAGCTTGGAACATGCGCTCGCGGAGGCCGCCCTGTTTGAGAAAGTCCTGTTCTAAATGGCGGAGTTGCTGGTCGAGGAGGTAATTAGTCTGGTGGATCAGGCAGATGGCGATGTTTGCGATCACCTCTGGCGGGCGGGTCTCGACGAATTCGCGGTAGAGATCGAAGGTCTGCGGCGTCTTTCGTCCGAACCGGCGCACGAATTGTGCCTCCTTGGAGTCCTTGTCCCAAATCGCGTGCTCGCGCACGCGAAGGTAATCGCGGTAATCGGCCAGAAGTTCTTCGAGGCTGGCCCGGCCGACACTCGTAAGCTTAATCTCCGTCTCCTTGGAAGTGAGCGCGGCCTTGCTGCCTTCGAGGATGTTCTGTTTCCCGGAGCGCGCCGACTGAATCATCTGGTCTACCGTGCGGTCGCCTCTGGCGAGATACTTGTGCGCGAAGCGGAAGGTGAGGTCATAAACGACCTCAGCTTTCTGGTAGGAGAGCAGTGTCTGGTAATCGCCACGCGGCGGGATGATCGGCCGGTGCGGCGGGCCCTCATGGGAGTTATGGGAAGTATGTGTCCCATCGCGCCCATGCTTCCTATTCTTCCCATCGTCTTTCATAGCAGCGCATTGATGTGAGCCGAGACTTCCGCGTTCTCGACGTCCAGCGCTGCGATCTTCTCCATGATGGGCTGCGGGCTGCGGTGCGTGACTTCCTCGCCTCCGACGAGGTTCTTGACCGACAAGTCGTAGGCCCAGGTCTCCCAGCGATTAGGCTCGTAGTCGATGTTTCTGAAGGCTTGTCCAAGCATAGTAAATCAGCGCAGGAGGAAGCTGATAGCCATTTTCCATGCTCCGGGCGAGTCAAACCATCCTGATAGTGATATTGGTGGAGGTATGGGGAGTCGAACCCCAGACCTTCTCATTGCGAACGAGACGCTCTACCAACTGAGCTATACCCCCACGAGCCGCGGCGCACCGGGTGCGGAACGCGATCCCAAGATTCACGAAGTTGTACGATCCCGCAAGGGTCTTTTGTTCGCAATCCAGGCGCAACGTGCGCTGGATTTTTTTATTTTGCTGCCAGCCATGGGTTGCAATGGAGCGGCGGGAGACGTATAAAAACAACGTCTGCGATCTGGATTGCGCGGCGTGCACCTACCTTATTGATGTCTGTGAAATTTTCCGCAATGTCCTTTAATATGCAGTTTGGCCAGCGGTGGGATCCTGTTGACCCTGCAAAAGCGCCGATCCAGCTTGAAGCGACTATCGAATTGCTCAAAGAACACCCTCATGACGTGATTCTGCTGCAGGAAGTGGAGCAAGCCCGCGTCGGCGGTGAGCAGTTGGAGCCGCCCCCGAATTTCTCGCGGATTCAGGCGGCATTCCCGGATTACGACGGCGTGTTTGCGTACCCCCGGATCAACCCGGACGAACTGCCTTTTGGGATTGCTCTGGCCATTTTATCGCGCACCCCGATCAATGATTTCGTGTCGTGCGCACTGCCTCCCGCCAATGTGCAATTTAAATTTGAAGGTCAGCCCAAGATGCCGTCCCACCGGCAGTTCCTCCGTGCGACGACCGTGATCAATGGTCATGCGCTGCAGCTGTTCAATACGCATCTTCAGGCGTTTTTTATGATCAACGCGACGAGCAATGAGCACCGGGAGCAGCGGGACATTGTCGAGCAGGCGATCCGGCGTGCGACCGGGGCAGCGCTGCTCGGCGGAGATTTTAATTGCGCTCCGGATGAAAAGGTCGTTGAGCAGTTTGCCGATGCGGGATTTCGCACCGCCCAGACCGGGGTGATCACTTGGCGCCATCGCCCATACGTCACGGATCACTTGTTTTTTAATGACCGTCTGCGGTTGGTTGAGTCGAGTGTAATTGATACCGATTGCTCAGATCATCGGCCGGTCTCCGCGGTGTTCGAACTAGGAGGCTGATTTATTATGCGATTGATTTCTTGGAATGTGAACGGCCTGCGCGCCATCGTGGGGAAAGGGTTTTTGGATTTTATGACTGAGGCGGATGCCGATGTGATTTGCCTCCAGGAAATCAAGGCGAGGGAAGAGCAAGTGGCTGAAATCCCGTGGCCCGCGGGATACCATCGGTTTTGGAACTCCGCGCAAAAGCCCGGATATTCGGGGACGGCGATCTTTTCCCGAATCGCACCGGTTTCTGTGCGGAGTGGGATTGGGAGTGAATTACACGACCGCGAAGGCCGAGTGATTACTGCGGAGTTTGAGGCGTTTTTTCTCGTCAATGTTTACGTCCCGAACTCCCAGCGTGAACTCACGCGGCTCAGCTACCGAACCGAATCCTGGGAGCCTGCTTTTCTGGCATTCCTCAAGGATTTGGAGAAAATGAAACCCGTGATTGTCTGCGGAGACCTCAACGTGGCGCATCGAGAAATCGACCTCGCCCGGCCAAAAGACAACGGCAAAAATGCCGGCTTCACCCCCGAGGAGCGGTCCTGCTTTCAGAAGGTGATCGACGCCGGGTTCATTGACACGTTCCGCCTGCGCAACCCCGATGCCGGGGGACACTACACCTGGTGGAGTTACATGAATCAGGCGCGTGTCCGGAATATCGGATGGCGAATCGACTATTTTTGCATTTCGCCATCGCTTGAACCGATGCTGCATGACGCATTCATCTGGCCACATGTGCAAGGAAGCGATCATTGTCCGGTTGGGGTTGACCTTTATTAAACGTGGTGTAACTTCGCCGCCGTATGCAAATCTCATCCCTTTCCATGATCTTTGGTTTTACCTTGGCCGTCCTCGGTGTGGCAGGCTTCGTCTCTACCGGGAGTTCTAGTTTTACGTCGCTGATCCCGGCGGTGTTCGGTGTAATACTTTACATCTGCGGTCGCGTGGGGACGTCCGCCCCGCACCTTCGGAAGCACGCCATGCACGTCGCTGCCGTAGTAAGTCTGGTTGGTATCCTGGGAGTGGTTCCCCGGTTCTTAGGAAAGCTGCCGGCGTTGTTTTCCGGTCAGCCTGTTGAACCCAGCACGACCGCAGTGGTTCTTCAGCTAATCACGGCAGTGCTCCTCGTTATTTTTCTTCTGCTTTGTATCAAGTCGTTCATCGACGCCCGCAAGTCACGGCTCGCATCCAAGTAAATCTCTACCTAATTATATCATATGAAAATAGCCCATCCATCCCGCCGCTCTATCGCTGCAAACGCAGCCTACATCACATTGATCCCGGTGCTCATCATCGTGATGATCGCATTATTTTTAGTCACCAGCAGCTTTGTTGTCGTGGATGCCGGGAACGTTGGCGTGGTGAAACGCCTGGGAGCCGTGCAACCAGATCCGCTGCCAGAAGGCTTTCATTTCAAGCGTCCGTTCATGGATGTCGTCGAGCAAGTGAATATCCGTCTGGTGCCAGTGCAGGTCAAGGCGAGTGCCGCCTCGCGTGATCTTCAAACAGTGACGACCGACGTCACGGTCACGTATTCCGTTAGTGGAGAGCTTGCGCCGGTGACGTTTCAGCGCATTGGGGATACGAGAAGGGTGGCTGCTGCGGTCGTCGAACCTGCGATTCAGGAATCGGTGAAGGCTGTGACTGCTCAGTTCACTGCAGAGGAGCTTGTGACGAAGCGCGCTTTGGTGAAACAAAATATCCAGAGTGCTATAATGACGTTCATCACGAACACGCTGAGTGAAAAAGACATTGGAGACTCGGTGAATTTAGCAAATGTCGCCATCACCGATTTTGCGTTCAGTGATGAGTTCAATCGTGCCATTGAAGCCAAGGTCAAGGCTGAGCAGGAGGCGCTCCAGGCAAAAAATGAAAAGATCCGCCGCGTGACGCAGGCAGAAGCATCTGCTGCCGAACGCCAACTCGCCGCCGATGCCGAAGCTTACAGCACGGAAGTCCAGTCCAAGGCCCGTGCGGACGCGATTACGCGTGAAGCCGCGGCGCTCACCGATAACCCAGAGCTTATTCAGCTTCGGGCGGTGGAAAAATGGGACGGGGTTCTGCCCCGCATGCAGGGTTCGAGTGTGATTCCGTTCCTGAATGTCGGATCGCTGGCTGATCAGCCTGCGACTCAGCCTTAGGGCAGACTTCCAGACGTCGAAGACAGCGGAATCTCCTGTGGCGAAGCGGGGACATCCTCGCCTCGCAACACGAGCACGCGAAGGATCGTTTCCTCAATGAGGTTATTCGGGCAGGATGCGCCGGCGGTGATTCCAATGGCAGCAGGGCCGATGGGCAACCACTCTCTGGTGGTGACTTCCTCCTTCGAGTGAATGTCAAAATGCTGGATGGCGTCCGGTTCGCTCAAGCACTCTGCGTTCCGGATAAAATACGTCGAGACGGCTTTTTCGCCGATCTCTGCAAGGTGAGTGGTATTGGAGCTGTTGTAGCCGCCTACGACAAGTAGCACGTCGAGACGCGTGCGCAGGAGATCAAATAATGCATCCTGTCGTTCCTGCGTCGCTCCACAAATCGTATCAAAAAACCGGAAGTTTGCCGTGTCGCCACCATCGCGGTCACTGATCGCGTCCCGGAGGCGCTGCTGAACCTCCTCGGTTTCACTCCGAAGCATGGTTGTCTGGTTGGCCACGCCGATCCGGGCAAGGTGTATGTCGGGATCAAATCCCTCAGAATACGCACCGAGGAATTCGTCAAGAAGTATGGCCTTCGAAACCGTGCCACGCAAAAATTCGCAGACCCGATCCGCTTCCTTCAGATTCAATACGACGAGGAAGTGCCCGTCGCCTGAGCCGAGTGCATGGGATGCCGTCGCGCGGGTTTCTTCATGACCGGATTTGCCATGAATGATTGATGTCACCGCCTCGCGGGAGTTTTGCCGCACGCGTTTCCAAACGCTCATTACATCGCCACACGTCGTGTCCACTATCTGGCAGCCGATCATCTTGATTCTTGCAACCGTGGTGACCTCGCTGCCGAAAGCAGGCACAATCACGACGTCATTTTCCGTCAATCCGGAGAACTCGTTCTCGGTCGGTCGCGCCTCCAGCGGCACGATCCCCATTGCTGTGATCTGTGCATTGACGTCCGGGTTGTGGATAATTTCACCGAGAAGAAAAATCCGCTTTTCCGGAAACACCTTGCGCGCTGCATAGGCGAGATCAATGGCGCGCTCGACGCCGTAACAAAATCCAAATGCCTTTGCCAAATGGATCGTCGTTTGTCCAATCACTGCCCGACCTCCCTCGCGGCGGATGCGTTCGACCCACTCGCTGCGGTAGTGGCCTTCAACTTCGGCTTGCACGCGGGCCATCACGTCCGGGGTGCGAAGATTCACCCGAGGGCGTGGGACAGGCGTGGTTGCAGGTGCGGTCATAGCCCAACAATATACCATCCTTGGAGCATTTGAAGCGTTGAAAATCCGACGATGCGAATTTTCTTTTGCTGCGAAAGACAATCGGGAGTGGAAATCGAGTGCGCCCGTGTTAGCGTCGGATTTTCCCTTATTCATGGATCCTGACCTGCCGTGGTTTCAATTTAGTTTTCAGGACTTCAGCTTTGCTTTCCTGAGTATCCTGCTTGAGGGAACGCCGTTTTTATTACTTGGCACATTGATCTCTGGAGTGATCGATCAATATCTGCCTGCACGATTGATGACTCGCATTCTGCCGCGGAACCCATATGCCGGCATCCTGGTGAGCGGCACGTTCGGGATTATTTTTCCGATGTGTGAATGCGGGGTGGTGCCCGTGATTCGTCGGCTGATCGCCAAGGGCCTGCCGCTCTCGCTGGGCGTGACATACATGCTGGCGGCACCCATCGTGAACGTCATTGTCGGAGTGAGCACGTTCGCGGCGTTTCGAGGTCAGCTCCCTGCGGAGATGACGAGCCTGCGTCTCGGGCTCGGGTATTTTGTGGCCGTGTTGGCCGGGATGGCTGTGCACAATTTGCGAATGAACGTCGTCCTGAAACAATCGGTTATCGCTGAAATCGCACGGCCCGGGAGTGGGTCGGAGGTAACCCCGCAAGGTCATCTTCAGCGGATGGCGAGGGCGCTGGATGTTGCGGTGAGGGATTTCCTGGCGATGATGGTGTTTTTTGTTCTCGGTGTCGCCGCAGCTTCTATTTTCAGCACGGCTGTAAATCAGGAGATCATCCTGCCGTTGGCGATTGATACGACTTTGGCGACCGTCTCGCTGATGGGCTTGGCTGCGATTTTATCGTTGTGCAGCACTTCCGATGCTTTTATTGCGGCGACATTTGTTTCCTTTCCGGCGGTGGCGAAACTCGCGTTTATGGTCTTCGGGCCGATGATGGATCTGAAGTTGATCTTTATTTATTCGGCGGTTTTTCGGAAGCGCTTCGTTTTTGGTTTGGCGGTGGGGCTTTTTGTGTTGATTGCGTTGATCTGCACGCGACTGTCTATTTTGAGATTATGAGCGAGGTCATCCAGCGGTTTTCAAGGGCGGGCATCCTGATGCTTTGGGGGTCCGTGATGTGCTATTTCTACTTCAGCGGGCGGATTGTATCGTATCTACACCCGGGTTTTCATTGGCTAACCATTTCGGCGGGAGTCGTATTGGTCTTGATGGCATTTTTGTTGTTGTTCCTGCCATTTAACGGCGAGGTGATGGCATGTCTCCCCGCCACGCGGGTTCCCGCGGTGCTCCGATGGACGGGAGGTTTTCTTCTGGTGGTGCCGCTGTTAGTCACGGTGGGCTCATCACGCAGTGAGTTTGGTGCAACCACGGTGATGAACAGGGGCTTTCTCACGAGTGTCTCGCACCTGCCCTATATCGTTAATATGCCGGATGAGCCGCTGCCGGGTCAGGCGTTTGGCGATGGCGGTGGCAACGTTATGGATTACCTGACGCGGAATGAGGCGGGCCAGATTATGACGGAGGCGATCGATTTGTTATATGCAGCCGAGGAACCGACAATGCGTCAGGATTTTGAGGGGCAGGAGGTCGAGTTGGTGGGGCAATTCATGCCTGCGAAGTCCAATAATGCCGCAGGAAATCGATTTAATTTGATCCGGTTATTTATGCTGTGCTGTGCGGCCGACGCCCAACCGCTTGCTGTGTTAGTGCAACCCGAGGCATTAGAAAAATTCCCTGACATGACGTGGGTGAAGGTATCCGGGCGGGCGGTGTTTCCGATGGAAGGTGGGAGTCGTATTGCTTTGGTAGAAAATGCTCATGTTGAACAAACGCCCAAGCCTGCTGAAGTATTTGTGTATTAGCGTCGGGATGACCGGCGCTATGCTTCTGCAGGCAGAGTTGCCTCGCGAACCTGCGGGTGATAGCTGGCGGGTGTCGCTCCCGGGATGGAACTATGTTTTCCCGCGAGATCATGGGAGTCATCCGGATTTCAAGACGGAGTGGTGGTATTTTACCGGGAATCTGAAATCTGACTCGGGGCGCGAATTCGGCTACCAGTTGACGTTTTTCAGGCAGGGCGTGCGCCCGCCATCCGAGCGACCGGTCGCGGCCTCGCGATTTGTAGTAGACCATGTCCAGTTTGTGCATTTTGCGATCTCCGATATTTCGAGAGGGCGTTTCTTTTTTGATCAGGACCTCACTCGTGGCGCGTTCGGTGAGGCAGGCTTTAGTGATGGCGAGCGGCTCGCATGGATCGGTCGCTGCTCATTGGTGCTATTGCCTGGCGGGGGATTCAGGATCGTCGGAGTATCGTCCGAGTTGTCGCTGGACTTGGAGTTGCATTCCGCGAAACCGGTTGTTTTTCATGGTGCGGAGGGCGTGAGTCAGAAGGCGGCAGGTCCGGGTAGGGCATCGCACTATTATTCGTTCACGCGGCTCCTCTCGAAGGGATCACTTTCCGTGGAAGGTGAGAAGTTTACTGTCACTGGGACCAGTTGGTACGACCATGAATGGGCAACCAACCAACTCACTGCGGATCAAGTCGGGTGGGATTGGTTCAGCCTGCAATTTGATGATGGCAGTGAGCTCATGTTGTTTCAAATTCGAACCAACGACGGAGGCCGGGATTCGTTTTCGGGCGGAACGTATGTGCGTGCAGATGGATCGTCCGTTGCCGTGCGCAATGAGGAGTTTGTGCTCACCCCGGGACGCACGTGGCGGAGCAAATCGACGAAGGCGACCTACCCTGTCGAGTGGAATCTGAAAATCGTGAAACTCGATTTGAATATCGATATCGCTGCGCGCTTGGACACCCAGGAACTTGTGCTTGCTCCCATTTCTTATTGGGAGGGCTCTATCCGCGCGGTGGGAAAACATTCGGGGAAACCCGTAAGCGGCTTGGGGTATCTGGAGATGACAGGCTATGCAGGCCCGATTGTCGGGATGCAAGCTGCCGTGGAATAAGTGCGCCTTCGGAAGGTCAATCGCTTTGTGGGCAGATGATGACTTTTCCCGATCGACCAGATCGAGCCGCTTCGGCGATGGCGTCATTTACCCGCGCTAGGGGGAAAGTCGAACCGACCGGCATGGTCAGGCGGCCAGCCTGCATCCAATCGGCGAGTAGCAGCAGGACGCGGTCGCGCTCCGTCGGATGCGTTTCGCTCAGCCAACTTCGGAGCCAGAACCCCCGGAAGTTCAGCCCGCGAAAGATAAGCATTCCGTTGGGGATTTTCAGCGGCTGTCGTCCCATGGCACCATACGTCACGATGTCTCCACCGTCTGCGACGGCATTGGCAATCGTCAGCGCTGCCGCGCCTCCTACCGCGTTGAGCCCGAGGGCGGGACGACTTGATAATGGCAGCGCCGCTTTAATAAATTGTTCGGGATCAGCGTGAACGATATCCGCGCCGAGCCCTATTAGTTCAGTGCGCAATTCTTCCCGACGAACGAGGTTCAACGTGTGCAATCCCAACTCCCGCGCGATCTGGATGACGCATCGCCCGACAGCAGAGTTACTGGCGTTTTGTGCGATCCAAGCACCTGTTTCCGGAGTGCCGCGCAAATGAATCATTGCCCACGCGCTCAGCGGATTAATGACAAGCATGCACGCTTGTAGAGGGTCAATTTCTGACGGGAGCACGATCACGTTGCTAGCCGCCGTCACGCGCGATTGACACCAATTGCCGGGCTCCATCACCGCGACCAAATCTCCCACGCGGATAGTGGATACTTGGTCACCCACCTGCTCTACGCGGCCGCACGATTCGTTTCCCAATATGGCGGGGAGCGATGGAAGTTTCCCGTATTTTCCCTCGATCACATTCAGATCCGCCGGATGCACTGGCGAAGCGAGGATCGAGACGAGCACCTCCGTGGGGCCGGGTTCAACGACGTTCACGGTTTCAATGCACATCGTTTCTGATCCCGATCCGAAATCGTGGAGACGGGCTGCTTTTGTTGGAGTCATGATAGAAAAAACGCTGCGAGATCTCTATGCACCCGAGCTGAAAACAAAGGCCAAATGTGCGCGGGAACATGGCATTTAGAAAAACGGGTAGCGCGCTGCCACCGCGCACTGGTCGCAGGAAGCACCATGAGATCTCCGGGTGTCCAGACGGCAAGCGTCTCAATGCACCACGCAGCAGCCTCCATGCGCGCGAGAAATTCACACCCCGGTCGCATTTGGGAAATCCCGATGCCTGGCAGCCACCGCGCCAACTGCGACCCTCCATGTGGCGTATTGACAAATGCAACCTTGCGCACGACCAGATCTGCGCAGTCACAGATGGCAGAACGGATCACCAGGCCACCCATGCTGTAGCCGACGAGGTTGACCGGGCCCGCCTGAGCCTGAATCGTCTCTGCCAGCCGGCGACCCTCGCCAACAAGACAGGCAAAGCCGCTGCTGTTGTAAGCAAAGGTCTCGACGCGCTCCATACCGGCCTGCTCCAAGCGCCGACGCATAATTTTCATGCGCACGGGGTTTCCCCATAAGCCATCGAGAAGGATCGTCCGCCGAGCGGGCTCAAGCGCGGGAGTGGGTGGATCAGATCGATTCATGGCGTCGGCTGAGAGTCCTTCCGGTCTGCTGTAGTGTCAAAAATATTCGGTATCCTCTCGGGTTCGCCTTGCCTCAGCGGATGGGATCGAGTGAAGTCATCGAACCATCATGTTGGAAGATATTCGAAAAGTCCTATTTCACGAATCCACTATCCTGAGCCGCCTCGACGAGCTTGCGCACGAGATTTCCACCGACTACCAAGGCAAGGATCTCACGGTGATCGCAATTCTCAACGGGAGCTTTATTTTCATGGCTGATTTGCTGCGACGGGTTCCGTTGCCGCTTCAGGTGGATTGCTTGAGCGTGGCAAGCTATCACGGCACCCAATCTTCTGGTGAGCTTCACTTCCGACAGTCGTCGCTCGCAAATTTTCAAGACAGGCATGTCCTTGTCCTGGATGATATTCTCGATAGTGGAGTGACATTGCATGGCATTCGGGAAAGACTCAGCTCCGGCGGAGCAATGAGTATCCGCACCTGCGTGCTGTTGCGGAAAGCCGTGGAGCGTGCACGGGAAATCGACGCGGATTATGTCGGGTTCGATATCCCCAATGAATTTGTCGTTGGGTATGGGCTCGACTACATGGAGCGGTATCGCAACTTACCTTTTGTTGGTGTGCTCAACGAGGCCGCCATCGCACGAAAATGATTGTCCGTGTCGAGTGTATGGGGCGGATCCATGAGGCCACTGGGCTTCACGAGATAATTGCAGACATTGCTTCGCCTGCGACGGTGGCCGTGCTTCTGGATCAACTAGGTATTCAGTTTCCCGAGTTAGCGACGTTCCGGGGCAGATTGAGTATTCTCGCCGGACTGGATTATGTTGACGAATCCCACCCTTTGTCTGCAGACGAGACGATTTCACTCACAGTTGAATAGCTTCTTCACGCGGCGGAAATCTCCAAGATTGAGAGTTGATAATTCGGTTCGGACGCCTAGCTTCGCGACAGCGTATTACTATGAAATCTTGTGATCTTAGAAAACTGTGTGCTCTGATGGCCCTGATATTGGTTTCGGGCTGGGCTGGCAATCTTCGCGCGGCCGAGAGCTTTATTATCGTCGATTCCCAGACGGGGGTCATTCTTGCTTCGAGCAAACCGGATAAGCGGCGGCAGATCGCGAGTTTAACGAAGATCGCAACGGCCGTGCTTGTTCTCGATTGGGCGCGTCTCACGACGGCGGATCTCAACGAGGTCGTGGCAGTGCCACCGGCTGCAGCGGGTGTGGGCGGGGTCAACCAGACGGGGCTCGTCGCAGGAGACATGGTTTCTATGCGGGACCTGCTCTATGCGGCTCTGATGGCCTCGGACAATATTTCTGCAGAAACACTGGCTCATCACGTCGGGCGCCGGTTGCCGAATCCGAACAATCTCTCGTCATCGCTGAATTTTGTTTCGCACATGAACGGGCTTGCCTTCGAGCTTGGGATGCGGCGCACGAAGTTTGAAAACGCCAGCGGCCTGGATCATGTCCCGAAAAGGCTGCCGCATTCGACGGCCGCCGATTTGGCACGCCTCACCCGCTACGCCTATTCGCAGTCTGCATTCGCCTTTTACGTCGCTCAGAAAAAGCGGGACATTCACGTGTCGCGGGATGGTCAAAATATCGACGTCTGGCTGACCAACACCAATTCGCTTCTCGGACAGGATGATATCGACGGTGTCAAAACCGGTCGTACAGCACGTGCTGGTGATTGTATTGTCCTTTCCGCTGACAAATCACCGGAGACCAGCCAGGAGGGAAATCAGGTGCTGATCACGCCTCGGCGTGTGATTGTGGTTTTGCTGGGTTCTCAGGACCGGGCGGCAGAGGGATTGAGCACCATGCGTCGAGGTTGGCGGCTTTACGACGAATGGGCTGTGGGCGGGCGCAAAATGCCTAAATCCAAGCTCCTCTGAGCCAAGGCTCGACGCATCCAGCTGCGGGCGGTATCGTCAAGGGATTATATGGCAACTAAACGCATTGGGATATTAACGAGCGGCGGGGATTGTCCGGGCCTTAACGCGGTGATCCGAGCTGTTGTTCGATCCTCCGACAAGCTCGGCTGGGAAGTGGTCGGAATCAAAGAGGGGTTCGAGGGCCTGTTGCCGCCGATCGATCACATGATGCTGGATCGACAGAATACGGCGGGGATCATGCATCTCGGCGGAACGATGCTTGGCACGACGAACCGGGGTCACTTCCTGTCCAAAAGCCATCCCGGCACCGGGCTGGCACCGGATGTGATAGCTAAAGCCCGCAAGACCATGCAAACCCTGCATATCGAAGGGCTCATTGTGGTCGGTGGGAATGGGTCTCTGGGTACGGCATTGCGGCTTTTTGAGGCAGGATTTCCCGTTATTGGAGTGCCTAAGACGATCGACAACGACTTGGAGGCCACCGCGATGACTTTTGGTTTTGACTCCGCCGTCGCTTGTGTTGCGGATGCACTCGACCGGCTGCACACCACTGCAACGAGCCACAAACGAATCATGGTCCTGGAAGTAATGGGACGGCATACCGGGTGGATTGCTCTGCATGGCGGTCTTGCAGGGGGAGCAGATGTGATTTTAATTCCTGAGATCCCATTTCAACTGGATAAAATTGCAGACGAAGTACGTCGCCGCGATGAAATGGGCTCCCGGAGCACGATGATTGTCGTCGCGGAGGGTGCGTTTCCTGCGGACGGTCGGCCCTTCCGTCAGTCCTTTGGCGGCAGAGAGCAGCGCCTCGGTGGCATTGGGGAATTTGTCTGTTATGAAATCGGAAGGCGCACGGGAAAAGAGTCCCGGAATTGTGTGCTCGGTCACCTCCAGCGCGGAGGTGCTCCCACGTCGGCAGATCGGATCCTCGGAACACGCTTTGGGGTGAAAGCGGTGCAACTCATCGCCGAAGGAAAATTCGGCTCCATGGTGAGTTATAATAATAATGACACCGAAGACGTTCCAATTTCGCATGCGGTGCATCGGTTGCGGACGGTGCCGGTTGCCTCCCAAATTGTCCAAAGTGCTCGCGATGTCGAAATCATCTTCGGCGATTAGAAAACAGAATATTTTCTTATGAACTCACTGGACATCCTCCGTAGCGCCATCCGAGACGTGCCGGACTTTCCCAAACCGGGCATCGTTTTCAAAGACATCACGCCCGTGCTCTCGGATCCTCAGTTGTTCAAATTGGTGATCCAACATTTCGTGCAGCAATGTGCCGGAAAAAACATCGACAAGGTCGCGGGCATTGATGCACGCGGGTTTCTCTTTGGCGCCACCGTGGCACATGAGATGGGCATTGGGTTTATTCCAGTCCGCAAAAAAGGAAAACTCCCCTTCACGACCATCTCGCATAGCTACGCGCTCGAATATGGCGAGGCGGAGATTGAGATCCACACGGACGCTGTCACTCACGGCGAGCGCGTGGTCGTTATCGACGATCTGCTAGCCACGGGAGGCACCGCCAGTGCTTCGATCCGCCTCTTGGAAAAACTAGGTGCGCAGGTCGTGCAGGCTCAGTTTCTTATTGAGTTGGCATTTTTGGACGGCCGCGCCGTGCTGGACCACACGCCGGTGCTCTCGCTCATCAAATTCGATTGATTCTGCTGCGGTTGTCACGCGAGATGCGGATGCTGGCTTTGGACAGAATTTACAGAAAGGACAGAATGGAAATGCAAGAAAATGCACACTCACCCGAATGGCACTAACTTAAGCCACCAAGCACCAACGGTGCGCCCCATACCAGCTCAGGGCAACGCCCTGGTATGTAAATAGTTACAACACCAGCCCTGAGCCGAAGCGAAGCGGAGACAGCCTGCCGAATGGCAGCCCCGAAGGGGTGAGCAAAGCGAAGCAACGGGCGACCCAATCCGGAATCGTCCCAAATCCGCCTTAACTTAGTGCCATTCCACACT
>JBDNGG010000144.1:0-22038 GCA_041689405.1 Terrimicrobiaceae bacterium
GCTCAACCGGCAGAACGAACTCCTCCAGCACACCACGACGATCTATTTACACCCGAATATCTCGGAGTACGCCGAGTTGCTGGCGTCGAAATTCCCGGGGAATCTTAAAGTTTGTTATTTTGTAAATTCCGGATCCGAAGCTAATGACCTCGCGCTCCTGATGGCGCGCGCCTACACGGGGAATTTCGACGTTATCGCGTTGCGCAACTGCTACCACGGCGGGTCTCAATCCACCATGGGTCTCACCTCGCATCATACGTGGAAATTTAACGTCCCACATAGCTTTGGTGTGCATCATGCATTGGCCCCGGATCTCCTCCGTGGCCGATGGACTGGGCCGGACTCGGGACCTAAATACGCCGACGATATCCAGCAGGTCATCCAGTATGCGACATCTGGGCGGGTAGCGGGATTTATTGCGGAGTCGATTCAAGGTGTGGGTGGATCGGTGGTGTTTCCGGAGGGATATTTGCGAGAGGCGTATGCGCATGTCCGGGCGGCGGGGGGCTTGTGCATTGCGGATGAAGTTCAGGCAGGATTTGGCCGGACGGGATCACATTATTGGGGATTTGAAACCCAGGACGTCGTTCCGGATATCGTGACCATGGCCAAAGGCATCGGCAATGGCTTTCCCTTGGCAGCCGTGGTGACAACCCCGGAGATCGCGAAAACGATCGCAGAGCGTATTCATTTCAATACCTATGGGGGGAACCCGATGGCATGCGCTCAAGGCAAGGCGGTGCTCGAAGTCATCGAATTCGATGGGCTTCAAGCCAATGCCGCACGCATGGGCGCACGTTTGCTGGATGGGTTCCATCGGATGGCGGAAAAATACCCTGCAATTGCCCAAGTCCGCGGACTTGGGCTCATGCTCGGCGTGGAATTTGTCACCGACCGCGAGACTCTTGCTCCGAACAAATTACTGTGTCTGCATGTCTTCGAGCGGGCGCGCGAATTGGGCCTTCTCTTAGGCAAAGGCGGACTGCACGGAAATGTCCTTCGCATCAAGCCCCCCATGTGCATCAACGAACATGACGTCGACTTTATCCTTGAAGTGATTGATCTCGCGCTGAGTGATGCGAAAGCGAGCTAGCGCGAAAATAACGGAGGGTTGAGGGTTACGGGGTAAATAAATTCTCCATCCGGATTTTTTTGAATTTGCGCGACGCGTAGCTGTGGTAGATTGGGCGCTTCGTGAACCTTTATTCCCAGCTATTTCGTCCTGCGCTCTTCCGATTGGATGCAGAAAAAGCGCATGAATTTGCCATTCATGGGCTTCAAATTGGGGGATGGATACCCTCGGCATTACACGCGACCTTCGGGAAGCCGCCGTCGCACCCTGTCACCGCTTTTGGACTAAAGTTCCCGAATCCGGTAGGCCTCGCCGCGGGAATGGATAAAAATGCGGTTGCTCTTCCCGCTTGGGAGGCGCTGGGATTTGGGTTTGTCGAAGTGGGTACGATTACAGCGAAGTCGCAGCCCGGTAACCCCAAACCGCGCTTGTTTCGCTATCCGGATCTTGGCGCCTTGGTAAACCGCTTAGGGTTTAACAACGACGGCGCGGATGTTGTCGCCATGCGGCTGGATAAACTAAAAGCATCTGGTCGTTGGCCGCGCATTCCGGTCGGAATCAACATTGGGAAATCTAAAGCCACCGCATTGGAGGATGCCGCGACGGATTACCTACACAGCTATAGAAGCCTGCTTCCGTTTGCGGATTATTTTGTCGTTAACGTCAGCTCGCCCAATACGCCCGGGCTGCGTGAGTTGCAGGTCCGTGAGGCGCTGAAGCAAATTATCGACACACTGCGTACCTGCGATGCAAGCAAGCCGATGTTCGTCAAGATTGCTCCGGATCTGAACCCACCCCAGATCGATGAGATTCTGGCACTGGTTGAAGAGGCCGATCTCACGGGTCTCGTCGTGAATAATACGACGCTCGACCACAGTGCCCTGCCGCCGTCCCGGGACGAAGTTGGGGGCTTGAGTGGCCTGCCATTGCGGAGCAAAGCCACTGCCATTCAGACGTATATTCAAGAGCGTTCGTCGCGTGCGCTTATTGCATCCGGCGGAATTTGTGATGGCAAAGACGGAGCAGACCGTATCGGCAAAGGCGCGACACTCGTTCAGTTATATACGGGGTTTGTCTATCAGGGGCCGCAACTCATCCGGGACATCTGCTCGGCACTTTCAAGCAACGCAACTAAATTACTATGACTGACTGGAAATCGATTGCACTCACGCTGGGACATTCGCCCGATCCTGATGACGCATTTATGTTTTATGCGATGGCCGAGGAAAAGATCGACCTTCGGGGGTATCGGTTTGAGCACATTTTGCAGGACATTCAGACGCTGAACGAGCGCGCTTCGCGCAGGGAACTGCATATCACTGCGGTTTCGATTCATTCGCTGGCCTACATTTTGAAGGATTATGCGTTGCTTCCGAGTGGTGCGAGTATGGGCGATGGATATGGTCCGATGTTTATTGTGAACGCGGGTAAGGGCCCTGCAGCGGATGCGGACACGGACGCCCGCCGGGAGTGGCTCAGGTCCAAAAAGATCGCGATTCCTGGCGAGATGACGAGTGCCTTTCTGTCGGCGCAGTTGTTTCTTAAATCGGAATTCGAATATGTTGTCGTGCCGTTCGATGAGATTTTTGACGCTGTGCGCTCGGGATCTGTGGATGCGGGAGTGATCATTCACGAGGGACAGCTCACGTATGCACGCGACGGATTTGAGAAGGTGATCGACCTCGGCGAACAATGGAAACTGCGCACGGGCCTGCCGCTCCCGCTGGGCGGCAATGTGATCCGGAAAGACCTGCCTGTGGCTGTGCGTCGCGAGCTCTCGGAGATCCTCCACGAAAGTATCGCGTTTGGATTGAAAGACCGGGCTGCGGCAGTCACACACAGCATGAGTCACGCGCGTGGCATGGATGAGCCATTGGCCGATGAATTCATCGGGATGTACGTGAACGACTACACGCTCGATTACGGCGATTCGGGTCGCCGGGCTATCCGGCAATTTTTGGCTGAGGGATATGCGGCAGGTTTGATTCCGCAACCGCTCGACTTGGAATTCGTCGGTGAAGAATCCGACGACGTTTAGCGATGCTTATTGCCGGGCAGCGGCATCCAATGCCCGGCGCATCACCGATATCGGTGCGGTTCGGTTGAGCCAGATTTCCAGCGAAAGCGCGCCTTGGTGAAGAAGCATGGACAACCCGTTGGCGCCGCGAGCGCCGGCCGCTTTTGCATCCTCGAGCAATCGTGAATCGCCGGAGCTATATACGGTGTCGTAAACCATGAGGTTTGGCGTAATCAAGGATGCGGGCATCAGAGGCGGATCGCTGCGGCGCATTCCCAGAGATGAGGCATTGATGATGAGATCCACATAATCCAGTTGTCGGCGAATCGCCTCCACTTCGTGAGGAATTGCCTCCAACCGATCCACTGGGCCTTCCAATCGGTCACTGTGAAACATCGGGGCGAGTTCGTCGCGCAGGGCTTCCGCTTTTTCCACCGTGCGATTCACCAGCACCAGGCGCTCGCATTTTTCCATCGCGCATTGCATGGCGATGGCACGTCCGGCACCGCCACCAGCGCCAAAAAGCAGAATTCGAAGGTCCTTCACATCCACGGAAAATTGGTCGCGGATGGCGCGCACCAGCCCCGGGCCGTCGGTATTAAACCCGATGAGCCGCTTGCCCTCGACCAGGATGGTATTTACCACGCCAAGCGCGCGAGCGGAGCTATCCATGTCGTCGATCAGATCGAATCCAGCCGCTTTGTGAGGAATGGTCAGGTTGGCTCCGAGAAACCCGAGCTTAGGCAGTGCCCGCAGGGCGTCTGACAATTCCTCGGGCTTCACGTGGATGGCGACATAAGACGCCTCAATGCCCAGTGCTTTCAGCGCGGCATTGTGCATCGCCGGGGATTTCGAGTGGGCGACCGGATCCCCGAACACAGCCAGCTTTGCTGGGGGTTCGATAGACCGCAATGCGTCGGAGTTCGTGATTAGGTCGGTGGCGGTGAGCACGTTCATGCTGCTCCAAACTTGGCAAGTGCTTTATTGATTCGCGCAATGATGCGGGATCTGCCAAGGACGACAAGCATTTCGTAGAGTCCGGGGCCCACGGCGCGTCCGCTTACTGCGACGCGGCAGGGATGGACAAACTCTCCGGATTTGACGTTCAGTTCAGTCGCTGTGGCTTTCAGTGCGGCTTCCAAGGCTGGTGCTGACCAATCGTCTAGAACGACGAATGCTCCTTTGAGTTGTGCGAGGCGTTCCGTCGCGAGGATGCCTGGTTTGGTAAATGCCTTTTCCACTGCGGCGTCGTCAAATGGGAAATCGTCGTCAAACAAATACGCGATCCAGTCTGGCACGTCGGAAAGGTGTTTCACCTTTGGCTTCACTATGGCGAGCGCGTCGCTCAGTGCTTCGCGCGTGCCATAGGGAATACCTGCTTTTTCAATAAATGGAAGAGACAGATCAGTAAAGCGATCCAGGGACATGTGCATGAGGTGCTGACCATTCAGCCAAAAACATTTGTCCAAATCGAAGACCGCATTCCGGCGATTGATATTATCCAGCGTAAAAATTTCCCGGATCTCGGCAAGCGGCAGGTACTCGCGATTGTCCTTCGGCGACCAGCCGAGCAGGCAGAGGTAGTTCAATACGGCTTCCGGTGCATACCCTTGGTCGATATAATTTGTGATACTCGATCCCCCGTCGCGCTTGCTGAGTTTTTTTCCCTCGTGATTCAGAATCAGCGGAATGTGCGCGAACTTGGGCGGTTCGATGCCGAGCGCCTGATACAGCTCGACGTGCTTCGGAGTATTCGACAAATGGTCTTCGCCGCGGATGACGTGCGTGATCTTCATCTCGATATCATCGACCACATTCACAAAGTGAAAAATCCATGACCCGTCCGGGCGGCGAATCGTCATATCCGGGTGGGTGACCGGGTTCGACATGTCGAATTCGATGCGCCCACATACCAAGTCCTCCACCAAGACGGATTTCCGCTGCGAACGGAAACGAAAGGTGCCTCCGTCCTCATAAAGATATCCCGCACTTTCGAGTTTCTCGAAATAAGACTCATAGATGGAATTACGCTGACTTTGAAAATACGGCCCAAAATCTCCACCCTTTTGCGGGCCTTCGTCCCAATCGAGCCCGAGCCAATTCAGCCCCCGATAGATGACATCATACGCTTCCTCGGTATTGCGTTTTTCATCCGTATCCTCGATGCGGAGCACAAATGTGCCGCCGTGCTGACGGGCAAACAACCAGTTGAAGAGCGCGGTGCGGGCACCGCCGAGATGTAAAAATCCCGTGGGCGAGGGAGCGAATCGTGTACGAACAGACATTTGTTTGCAGGTCATCCGAAAAACCCGACGAAAACAAGCGCAGATGCCGTGAGATAAGAAATCATGGCTGTTGAGGTCATGGATTTTGATTCAGGCGTTGTGCGATAGCTTCCAGTATCGGTCGCACGCCAGCGAATCGCGTATCGCCCTGCCACTCGGTCAGCACAGCCCGTGTCGCATTGTCGATTTCGGCGACGTTGCGAATTTCAGTCGACTCGGTAACCATGCGGTTCCCATCAATCCCGTTGACGTTGGGAAAAATATTTTTGAAATATTCCATCTCGTCAGGTCCGTGGTTGGGGGAGAGAAGGTAGTTTTCTACCAATACGCGCTGATCCTTGTCGCGGACATCCAAACGCGAGAGGAGCGATGCGCGCTGGGTCGGTGCCCATGAAAGCAGTTCGGGATCACTGCGGAATGCTGCCACCACAGCGTCCGGGTCGCGCATCATGAGGCGATCCAATGCAATGAAGGCAGGTTGATTTAGCCGGGGAGTTTCTCCAGTTGTAATCTCACTTTCACCAAGAGCGACCTGACTCAGTTCCCTGACCATCTGCGGTCCACCCACCGCAACAGCTACATCAAAGGCCTCCATAAAGCCGGCGGTGGGTTCGCTCAACCATGCGTCCCGATCGAGCATATCGCTGAACCGCGCACCCACCTCTGAGGTATCCTCGACGCCCCACGCGAGATTTCGCAGAGCCACGGAATATTCATCAGCTACGGCGGTGGCGTCCATGACTTCGATGGCATAGTCTGCTGCCTGAGGCGCCCCGGTTCTTCCTAAAAAATCCAGCATGGCTACCCGTAAGGATGGTGCTTCGCTGAGCGTGCCACCTTCTGCCACCTGAAATCCCAGTCCTGTTGCCGCATCCCGACCTGTTTCGAGAAATGCGATCAGCGACTGTGCTGCGATCATAGAGTCCGCGGCGGCAACCGAGTCGGCTAAATCTGCAAGGAGAGCCCGGGCATCCAGGCGATCAATACCGCGCGCAAGCTGCGCCGCAGCAGCGTCGAAGCGAGCTATCAGAATGGCGTCCATATTCGTTGGTGGGGGAGGGATGCTGACGGGGTCCGAGGCATTAGCACCAGTGCCCGATTGAATTGGTGCGGAAGCGTCTGCTGAAGAATCCTTGGCAGACTTTGGGATCTGCTCCGGAGCTGCATCCGGCTCCGGAATAAGAAACATGAACATCCAGCCTACGAGGGCTCCGACGGCAATGAGAAAAAGAACACGTTTCCACCGGGCAGAATCTGAAATTCGGTTCATGGCGCAATCGCAAGAGGGGGCGTCTAGCTGGTGGCTTGGATTTGCTGATTCACTTGCATGAGCAATGTCCGAATCCGTCGCAATTGGATGACACGAGCCTGAAGATTTTTAATTTTCCGGATTTGTGCCATCCTGGCGACCAGCGTCTCGCGTAGTTCGTTGAGTTCATTGAGTGCCAATGAAGAAACAAGCGAAGATCCTGCGCCTGGCATCCTTGAACCGGGCGTGGGCGTCGCCGCAGGCGGGGCGCTATTCAATGCGCTAAGTGCATTGCTCGATACCTTCAAAGCAGGAGGATCAATCGCATAGACTCCTGCAGTAAACTCTGTGCCTGAAATTAAAATTCCAGCCAGCACGGCCGATCCGCTGGATGTTTCAAACACCGGGCCTCCGCTGTTCCCTGATCCCGTGGAGACATTCTGAACGTAGTAGTAAGCATCCAATAGCTGCGTGAAAACGGTGTTAAATGGGCCGGTGCGATGCATGTAGTAATACCCGTTTACCCCATCGCGATCCCGCTCGGCGGGGTATCCGAGGATGAATTTTTGTATCAAACCGTTCGCTAGATATCCCGCCCCATCAGATCTAACCCCTACCGCATTACCGAGGTATTGCGTGGTGAAGCCAACCAGGAAATCGGTGTTAAACGCCTCATCAGACTCATCTCCATACTGTGCAACATTGGTCGCGTAACTGCTGAAAAAACGATATCCCCGCATTCTTTGGTAGCGCCCCAGCGGTGCGTCGGATCCTCCATTCCATGCGATAGCGATAGAAATTTCATCTGCCCACCGACCCCGATCGAAACTCACGTGGGCTGCTGTAAAAATCAAACGAGGATCGCGGGCAATTGTGCCGGATCCACGGAAGGAAGATCGACCAAACCGCGTCTCCAGAATCCCGGTCGAGGCGTAAGGGGCCTCAACGATAACACCATTTCCCACGCGCTGCGGTATCAATACTTGAGACACGCCAGCGGTTGTAAGCGCGACGCCTAGGATAAATCCCAACGACCACTTTCGCAGGCTGCAAAATTTCCGCATATCAGCAACTAGGTTCATGTGCGTGCATGCGTCAACAGGAAAGAAAAATACCTCATCGCCAAACGCAAAGTTTTGGCCTATAAACAGATCAATCTTGTGAATGCCGCCTCCGCTCCCCGTGATCTACGAAGGTCGATTTCTGTTTTTGTGGCGTTGCCAATTATTTTGGTGACGCTTGGGATCGCGCCGTTTCCTGCACGCGCGACAGATTATAGCGTCACGGTGCCGTTCCCCGTGCGCACTGCGGATTGGGAGGATACGGCCGGTCTTTTTATTGCACCACCACAACAATCGATGACGCCCGATGGAACTGGGCACACCGAGTTCTATATGGCACCTGTTCAGGGCCGCTCGCAGGTTTTCATCACATCCATCTTCGAGTATTCCGAAGCGGCACCGGTGGGATTGCGGTGGAAAAGCACCAGCACCGGGTCGGAAATTCCGCTGTCTGAGGATCTATCTGAGGCCGTCCCCGGTTGGAGTCAACGGACCATGCGTCTGCCTGCGAGTCTCGCTGCGCAGGGGGGCATCCTGATTATTTCCGGCGACCAGCGGGTGATCGCGCGTGTCCGGATCGATTGGCTGGAACCCACGGAGACATTTGTCGCGGTGGACCAGGCGATCCCGGGGTTGATCGTCGGTGGACGCATGATCGAAGCTGCGATGCTCTCGGGGCGTGCCGAGTTGAGTCCCCCTGACGCATGGTTTGGCAATGTTTTGGAAGCAAGTTTGCAGGAAGAGCCGACGAGCTTGGATGGGGGTGTGGTATTTGAAGTGCCATTTGAGGAATCCCTTGGAACCATTCTTTTCAAGGCGAAATTCCAAGGAGTGATGCTCGGGGATGGCGTGGAAGTGTGGATCAATGATGTGCTGATCGGCTCGATCCAGCCGACCGCGCCGCCGCTTACCGATCCAGGATACCTGCGGCTTGCCGATCAGCGGGTGATTTATGCCGGCTGGCGGGACGGAGCTATTTTTATTCCATCCGGGGTGCTTGGTGCCGGAGACAATACCGTGGTCCTGCGACCAGCCACCCCTGGGTGCTCGGTGAGAGATGCAGCCCTACAAATAATGGTGCCGATAGAGGTCGATTCTACAGACCCGATTGATCTCGGCTGGCCGACTAATTGAGAGCATACTGCTGTCCCATGCGCGCAACCCAGCTTGATTTTTCTTCCCGCCCGCATTCAATGTATCTCATGCAGATCCGTTCCCGTTCGCCGTTTTCCCGTCATGCCTCTACGGTCGCATATACGTTGTTCGAGATCATGTTGGTCCTCGGGATCATTGCCGTGCTGGTTGGGTCGGCGATCTACCTTTTGGTAGGAAACGTGGACGTCGCAAAGGAACAACGGGTCGATGCCGATGTACAGGCAATTTCAACACAATTGAAATTGTATGAGATGCAAAATTACACCTTTCCGACCACCGAGCAGGGGTTGGAGGGCTTGGTGAAACGTCCGACAACAGACCCGGCGCCCCGCCGGTGGAGGCAGTTGCTGGAATCCGTGCCGTTGGATCCATGGGGAAATCCTTACGTGTATCACTTTCCGGGTAAGAGGAATGCTAACGGGTTTGATCTATACTCGTGGGGCCCGGACCGCCGGGAGAGTGAAGACGACTTACCTCCGCCAAAATGAAGACCTTCGGGCCGCGGCGTCTCTTGCGGTGTGGCTTTACTTTCTTGGAGATTGCCTTGGCATTGGGGATCGTGGTTGTCGTGTTCCTGGCGATGGTCCCGCTGGTAGGTGCGTCGTTGCAGGAGCGGGAATTGCGCGAGACCGTGCAGGCGGTGTCGGAATTTGCTCTTGAGACACGGTCAGCTGCTGCCAGAGAGAATCGCAGAATTGCGATCCGGATGGAGCCGGGTGGCCTGAGCGAAGGAGACGTCGAGTCGGCCGGTCGGGCGGTTTCGTTTCCTCCCAACGTCGACGTGTCCGTGCCGGGGCCTCGCCGCAAATGGGTGCCGCTGGATGGACAGATGTGGTATTTTTCGCCCATCGGAACTGTAACCCCGATCACGATCCGATTTGCAGTCGATGAGCTATGGATCGAACTCGATTTTGATTTTCTTACCGGGCGTGTCGCGGAGGAACGGTATGCGTTGTGATTTGCGTCGTCGGGTGAGGGGGTTCACCATTGCGGAAACTTTGGTTGCGCTGGCGGTTTTTAGCTTTTCGGTGCTCGGGATCGGGCTGGCATTAGATGCGACCATCGGCGCTGCGCGCACGATGCAGCGGGAATCGCTCATACGTGGCGAACTGCAAAGTAGGCTTGCCATCCTCTCCAATCGTCCGGCGCGCGAGTTTACTGCGAAGGCAGATGCCAATGCGGATGGTGTCACGTATCAGGAACTTGTGACCCCCGAGGAGATTCGACAAGAAGACGCGACCGTGCTCACCGGGTTCTGGAAGGTTTCGGTGACGGCCCGCTGGATGGATCGGGGCGAGCCTCAGGAATGGGAGCTTTCGCATTTGGAGTATAGGCCATGAGTCGCGCCTGTGGCTTTTCTTTGATTGAGGTCCTCATTGCGACCGCGATTTTTTTCTTGTTGGCAGGGGGGATTTTTTCCGTGGTGTCAGCGACGAACCGGGTGACTGGAGAAATTGTAGAGGCACAACTCGAGGCGAAGCGGTTCGATGCATTCCAGCGTTTTCTCCGGACGTTTTTCACTAACCTGCCACCGAACGCATCCATTGAACTTCGCGTGCGAAATTGGCGCTCGCTGGGGTCGTCTGTCGAACTCCTCGTCGACCCGGCACCTCCGATTCTTCCTACGTCTGATGGTGCGGACGAGAGCATGGCTGTTGCGCTCACTGGTGCTCCCGATGGAGCCGGGATGATTTGCATGTCGATTGCCCGGTATTCATCGGCTGAGGGAGCGGAGGAACGAGATGCTCAATTGGACGCGGCAGAGTGGACTCCACTGCTTCCGGACATTCGTCGGATCCGGTGGCGATTTGCCGCAGTGAATGACTTGAATATGTCTGAAACCTGGGAGCCCAACGTGGGCCGCCCCGGTTTGGTGGAACTTACGATGGAGCGGTCGAATGGGGTGACGGATGTGCTCGCATTTTGGATTCCGCCCGTAATCCTCCAACCGCCCGGGGAGGGGAACTGAATGACCGTGCGCGTGAGCAGGATTCTCAGGCAGGCCGGGAGCGCATTGTTGCTCACGTTGTGGTGTGTCGGGATTCTGTCGCTGTCGATTTTTGTCGTCGTCCGGTTGGTTGAATACGATTTGGACGATGAGCGGTTTGAGTCGATGCGCGTGGAGGCGCGCGAGATGGCTCTTACGGGCATCGCGCTGGCATTACACCCCGGTATTGAGCGCGGCGACCCGCTCTTACGGCAGCAATTTGCCGATAACCGATCGCTGGTTGTCACCATCGAGAGTGAGAATGCGCGGCTGAATATTAATCGCGCGCTTCAGGAGCCTGCCAGCCCGATTCTCAAAGCAATCTTCACGCGCTGGGATGTTCCAAATCGAGAAATCAGCTCGATTGTGGATTCGCTTTACGACTGGGTGGATGAAGATGACCTGCGGTCTCTGAATGGGGCGGAACGTGAGGATTTACTTGGTCAATCGCGATTCTCGCTGCCACAGAATCGGCCATTTGTATCAACCGCTGAGATGGAGCGGGTGCGCGGGATGGACGTGGTCGCCACACAGTTCCCAGCGTGGCGGCGGCACTTCTCGGTTTTTTCCAGTGATCGATTCGATATCCACGATGCTCCGCTTGATTGGTTGGTGGTCGCCGGGGGGCTGCCGGAAACTATCGCGTCGCAGTGGATCGAACTGCGAAATGGATCTGACGAACTAGCTGGCACTGAGGACGATTTACGGCTATCGAATATCGCGGATCTTCGCGCCATATTAGGCTTAAGCGAGATCCAATTAGCTGCTTTGGAAGAAACATTCACCGTGACCGCCGACCCTGTCCGTATTACCAGCCTGGCTACTATTGGCAAGGTGATCTATGCGATTGCCGTGGTCGCCCGAGCATCGGAAGCGGGAAATCCTCCCGAGTTAATTAGCTGGGAGGAAGAATGAAACGCTCCCGTGCCGTCATGCGCCGTCTGTTGCGTCCCCTTGGTCCTACTTGGGAAGTCTGGGATCTGCCGGAGGCTGGTGCTCCAACTCCTGCTGTTCCTACAACTCCGGCTCACATCCACGTGATCGTGCCGCCCGCTGAATCAAATAGCGATTTGTTGGCGATGCCTGCGCGACTGGTCGTATCTGCTGCACTATGGGTACCTACGGTCCAGGGCGACGAACTTGCGGACGCGGTGCGTCTGGAGCTTGAGTTAAGTGGCTTGCCTGCACCCAAGGCGGGCGCAACCAGTATTTCCCTGCGCACGATCGGAGAAGAAAATGGGAGATCGCTGGTGGCTGCTTCGTTATTTCCAGCAGATCTTCCGGCTGCATATGCGGGCCTCAATTACCGCTACTTTGAAGCAAGCCCGCTGCTGCTGAATTTGCCTGCCAATGCAGCTACTGTTTGGCGGGAGGGGGATGATATTGTTGTCTGCGTCACGCGGGGACCCGTCGTCGCCGTCTGGGAAACAATGCACGCCGACGCCTCAGATAGCGAACTCTCGCTCTGGATCCGGCTGTTTTTAACCCAGCTTCAAGCAGAAGCTGTGGTGCCACAATGGTTGGATTGGCATGATCCGGGCGGAGAAATGCGCGAGCGCGATATCGTATTGCCCGACGGCGCCCGGTGGGCGACATCCCGCGCGGAATTCCTCCGTCCAATATGGCCGGAAAAACCTGCCGAATGGCAACCCCCGTCCACGCTGCAGGGCATTGACCGGTCTCAGCGGGCGAAAAAGATCCGGCAATTGATCTACGCCTCTGCCGCCGCGTATCTCACGCTGGTCCTCGCGGCAGTTGCAACCATCGGTGTGATGAAGGTCCGGGCAGCAATGATGGCGTCCGAGCGGGACAGGCTTGCGGCGGAGGTGTCGACCTTTGCCCCCGTCAGCCGGTCTTGGCAATTGGTGTCTGCCACGGCGGAGCCCGAGCAATATCCCCTCGAAATTCTCCTGCAGCTTGTGAAAAACATGCCGGATTCGGGCATTCGCCTCACCACGCTCACGATGAACGATGGAGAAGTATTGGTCGAGGGTGAGGCGACGTCAGTCACTCTGGCATCGCGGTTTTTTGAATCGGTTGAATCCGCTGACGAACTTTGGTATGTTTCGTGGGAGATGTCGCCCCCGTCGCTTCTGCCAAACAGCACGGCCCGGTTTCAAATGAGGGGGGCCATCAACACATTATGAGGTTGCTCACGGTCACAGAAAAACGTCTGGGGATTGCCTTTGGTGTCATCCTGCTAGTCGTGCTTAATATTTTTGTGATGCGCTGGCTTTCATCGGAAATCCAAGCGTCGCGTGGGCAGTTGGCGGAGCTGGATATCGAAACCGGGTCACTGAAGGCATTGGTCTTGGAGCGACCCTATTGGGAGACGCGTGCGGAGTGGTTGGCTCAAAATCAGGCGCCGACATACGCAGGCCAAACGACCGACTCCGAGTTCGCCGAGCGGATCCAGCGCGAGACGCGCCAGTTCAACCTCGCAATTGAAAATCAACAACTCCTCGAAGCCGAGCAGCTTGGGGATTGGGTTGCGACGCCGATGGACCTCACGTTGCGGGGAAGCTTGGAGGCAATTGTTCGGTGGTTGCAATCTGCCCAAGGACCGGGGAAGTTCATATCCGTGCAAAGTTTCAACCTGAAGCAAAGCGAAGACGGCGCGGGAATGATCCTGCGAATCCGTTTGCGTCAGCTATTTCGCGGCGGAGTTGAGGAGGGAGACAAGGCATGAAATTTGCACGCGCGTTCAATTTGCTAGGGATTTTTGGAATATTGGGTGGAGCGGCCCTTATTGCTGAGGAGCCGCCGTTTCAGCCTCAGCAAGCCCCGTTGGAACGTTATGAGATGATTTGGAAAAGATCGCCCTTCGTGGTTGAAACCAAAGTCGTCGAGGAATCCGCAGGCTTGGCGCAGCGTTTTGCGCTCACTGGTGTGGCCGTGATCGACGGTGCCCCGGTGGCATTTCTTTTGGACAGGAGTTCGCTGTCACGGATGATTCTAGCCCCAGGTCGCCCGGCCGGGGAGATCGAACTCGTATCCGTGGATCAACAGTCGAATGCTCGAAATTCATCGGCTGTCATCCGTCTCGGCGCGGAGCAGGCCTCGCTGCGCTTTGATTCAGAGTCGCTCAACGTCACAGCCGAGGGAGTTCCCATGGCTGCCAATTCGACCAATGGGCAACAGGTTGCCCCCGCACCGATGGCAAATATGCCTCAGAGAAACGTTGCGCCGTCGCCCGCGCCACCTGCCCGCGTCATTCGACGCACATTGATTCGCACCCGTGAATAGCCTGCATATGAAAAACCTCTCGCCTGCCCTTTTTGCCATCCTGCTCCTGTTGGGGATTCCGCCCCTCGTTGCCCAACCGAACGCATCGGATGCAGTGACGCTCCAGATGCCTAATAATCCTGTCGCCGAGGTGGCTGGCTTTTATGAGACGCTCACCAATAAGCGGCTCATATTGGACTCAGGTTTGGCGGGACCCAATTTATCGATTTCTGTAAACCAAACCGTGACGAGGAAGGAAGCCATTGCGCTGATTGAAGCCGCTTTGATTCTTAACGGTTACACGATGATCCCGGTCGACGACCGCACGTCCAAACTTCTCGGTCCGACCAAACAGGCCCGAAGCGAATCGATCCCGCTTTACACCGATGTCTCACAACTTCCCGAGGGCGAAGGGATCGTGAGTTTTTTCATGCCGTTTCGTTACATCAAAATCGACGAGGCTCAGGCGGTTTTTAATTCATATGTGGTGGTCCGGCCGTTTGGAGGCATTGTGCCGGTACCCAGCGTTAACGCCCTCGTAATCACAGAAAATATCCCGCTGGTAAGGCGAATGATTGGACTCAGGCAGTTGATTGACGTGCAGGGTGGTCGTACGGCCACGGAGTTTGTGGAGCTCCAGCGCGCGGATGCCGAGCGTGTTGCTGAGATTTTGAATAGCCTTTTTGAGGGCGAATCGGAGCAGATCTCCGCTCCTGCCGGCAGTCCCGCCGCACCTGCGGGTAATCTGGCGACTCCGGGAGAAGCCCCGGCTCAAGCGCCTGCTCCGGCGGCAGGCGTTGCAACTGCTAGTGTCGGCCAAAAAGTCCAGATCATCGCGGATCCCCGAACCAACCGGATCATGATCGTCGCGCCGGAGGGTCGGATGGCTTATGTAAAGGGGCTCATTGCCAATCTCGATGTGGCAGTTTCTTTCGACGATCCACTCGAAAAACAACTGCGCTTTGCCTCCGCGGGAGACATCCTTCCTGTGCTCGGGAATCTGCTCGCTGAAGGTGATGAGGAAGTCGAAGCGACCGCCGGTGGCACGGGAACAACAGGGACAGGCGCAACCACAGGGAGAGGACCTGGATCAAACCCGGGGGACAACGGCACGGCGGGTGCTTCAGGTGGTGGAAGTAAACCGGATCGACTCAGCGCACCCACCCAAGACACCGCACCGGAATCCATTAGCGTCGGAAAGGTTCGCATTATCGCGGACCGGAGCTCGAACAAAATCATTGTAATCGGCCCGCCAGAAAGCAGAGACAAGGCATCCCGCGTCATTGACATGTTGGATCAGCGACCAAAGCAGGTGTATCTCGCTGTGGTAATCGGGCAATTGACGCTGGGCGACGGTATCGAGGCAGGCATTGATTACCTCATTCGCACGGGTGACGTCCGGATTCTAGGGCAGGGGACATCTGCAAACATCGCCAACCTTTTAAGCAATCGGAACGCCGGGATTGATTTACTCCCGGGAGCTTCTAACGCCATTAATGTGGCAGGAGAGGCAGCCAACCAACTCGCTGGGGCAGCGCTCCCACTTGCATCCGGACTCACCGTCTTTGGCACCATTGGTGACAGTGTCGATATCTTTGCCCGTGCCCTCGCATCAACAAATCGTTTCCAGATTATTTCTCGTCCGGTCGTATATGCGGCGAATAATCAAAAAGCCGTCATCAGCTCTGGTCAGCAAGTCCCGGTTCCGCAGAGCACGCTCACTTCTGTCGTTAATGGCGGGGCAAATAATAATAACTCAAATGCCGTCACCTCAAACATCGAATACAAAGATGTGGTCCTCAAACTTGAGGTTATCCCGCTGATCAATTCAAAGGACGAGGTCACGCTCACCATTGCCCAGCAGAATGACAACATTCAGGAACTGGTTGAGATATCAAATAACCAAGTGCCTGTCATCGGGACGCAGGAGCTGACCACGACAGTCACCGTGCCAAACCGTCACACGATCATTCTGGGCGGTCTAATCACCGATCAAGAGCAGCGCGTGGAAACGGGTATTCCCTTCCTCAAGGACATTCCGCTGTTGGGATACGCATTTGCATCGACAAAAAAGGATACCGTTCGTCGCGAGCTCATCGTCATGATCCAGCCGTTCATCATCGACTCCGATGAAACGTTGGAGCAGGCAAACTTTATTGAGCGATCCAATAGCAGCTTTCGCGATGGCATTTACGATGAAGTCGCTCCCTTGGCGCCAGGAAATGTTCCGACGGTCCCGTCATTCGGTCCCTCCCCGGAAAAGCCGTTTGGTGAAATCACATGGTGAATTTTGCCGACTCCCAATTGGTAGCAATTCTTTCAGACGCGGTTGGGGATTTCTCGCCGGACTGGAAAAGTGCCGCGGTGGAGGCATTGGACGGCCAGCGTTCTCCCGTGCGTGGCATTCTGGATAATGCCGCAGTGCCAGAGGAGCCATTTTTGAAACGCATCGCGGCCGGCATCGGAATGCAATGGTTTGACGCGTCCAGTGAGGAAGGATTAGGGAGCGCGACGGGCGAGAAACTGCCAGCAAGGCTGGCGCTGCGCTATCAACTCGTGGTGGTTGAGCACACGCCGGATTTGGTTGTTATTGCCACTTACGATCCATTTGACCACTTCGCCCGGGCTGCCGTGCGCAGGCATGTTGCAGGGCGCGTGAGGTTCGTGATGACCACGCGGAAATTCATCCTGTCCACGCTGCGCAAGCAATATGGCATCGGTGCCGAGACATTTGAAGAGCTCCTGGAAGGTCGCGAAGAGGAATTCGAGCGCGACAATGTGGAGGAGGTCAATGTGCTCGATGGCGATGATTCCGAGGCCTCGGTCATGAAGTTTGTGAATCAGATCATGCGTGAGGCTTTGGCTGAGAGGGCGACAGATATTCACGTCGAACCGCTTGGCACGGACCTCCGGATTCGCTGCCGAATCGATGGCGTCCTGCATGAAGTTCCCGTGCCTCCAAATATAAAGGTGCTTCAAGCATCCGTGCTTTCCCGAATCAAGATCATGGCAAATCTCGATATCGCCGAACGACGCATGCCGCAGGATGGCCGAATCAATTTGGAGTTTGCTGGGCAATCAATCGATGTCCGCGTCGCAACCATCCCGTCTGTCACCGGCGAAACGATTAGTCTCCGTTTGCTGGGTCAGGAACAATTCGATTTCGCGCTGTTGGGTCTCGACAGTGAGAACGAGAAAATCGTGCGCGAGTTGCTGGCGATGCCCAACGGTATTGTCCTCGTAACTGGCCCCACCGGATGTGGAAAATCGACGAGCCTTTACACGTTTCTATCATCACTGAACGTAAAAGAACGGCGGATCGTAACTATCGAAGATCCCGTGGAGCATAAGCTGCCCGGAGTGATTCAGATTGCAGTCCGTCCCGAGATCAACCTCACGTTTGCAAATGCCCTCCGCAGCGTGTTGCGTGGCGATCCGAATGTGATCATGGTCGGCGAAATGCGGGATCTTGAGACCGCTGAAATCGCGGTTCGATCTGCGCTCACCGGCCACCTGGTTTTCAGCACGCTCCACACGAACGACTCGGTTGGGGGCATCACCAGACTCATTGATATGGGCGTCGAACCGTTCCTCATCGGCTCGTCGGTCCGTGCATTTATCGCCCAGCGGTTAGTGCGAAAGCTCTGTCCGCACTGCAAACAACCCGCTACGTATGCACCCGAATTTCTTTCAGAAATTGGATTCCCCATCGCGCAGCAGGACAAGATTTTCAGCCCTGCGGGTTGCGATGAATGCCGTCATACCGGCTACCGCGGGCGAAGCGCGCTCTATGAAATTTGTCGTGTGAGCAATGCCATGCAGGATCTCATCCAGCAGCGGGCGCCGCTCCGCGCGATGAGGCAACTTGCTGTTGACGAAGGTATGGTTTCGCTACGCACCTCGGGATGGAAGCGTGTGATCGAAGGGAAAACGTCCATTGAGGAAGTGCTTCGCGTGACTGCCGCAGACGTGGCGAGCCTCGACGAATAATTGCTGATCTCCGCGATGCCGACATTTGAATTTAAAGCAGCCGATGCCACGGGCGGCATCGAGTCGGGATCGCTTGATGCACGTTCCAAGGCAGAAGCGTATGATATCCTCCGGCGAAGGACTCTGCGTCCCGTCTCGATTGTAAGACAGGATGGTGCCGCTTCCGGCGGAAGCACCCCCGATTCTGCAGAACCCACCGGTGGATTGGGTAATATCCGCCGGTTATCAGCATCTCAAATTTTACTTTTCACCGAGGAACTCTCGGAGCTTCTGGATGCAGGATTGCAACTGGAACCCGCGCTGCGGGTGATTGAGTCCCGAAAGGAAAAGTCATCATTGAAGCCGGTCGCGGCATGGTTGCGGCAGCAGGTGCGCGACGGAGTGAGCTTTTCCAACGCGCTCCGCCGATGCCGCAATTGTTTCTCCGAGTTGTTCTGTAGCATGGTTGCCGCAGGGGAAGCCGCGGGCGCATTGCCACAGATCCTCAAACGCCAGGCCGAGCACTTCGCCGTCATGACCGAGCTTCGCAAGCGTGTGTCGATGGCACTGGTTTATCCGAGTATCGTCTTTTCCGCAGGCATCGTATTGCTCATCATCTTCGTGAGTTTTCTGTTGCCGCAACTCACGTCGCTACTCAGTCGCACGGGCCAGCAACTGCCGCTCATGACGCGCCTGCTGATCGGAGTGAGTGAATTTTTCGGTGCCTATTGGTGGGCCGTGATCATTCTCATGGTGGCATCTGCCGTTGCTTTCACCACATGGAGGAAAACTCCAAAAGGTCAGATGACTTGGGACCGAGTGCAGCTGGATCTGCCGCTGGTCGGGTCTATTTTGCGCACGCAGTATCTTGCAGAATTCTCGCAAACACTTGCCACATTGGTATCGAATGGGGTGACGTTAATCAACAGCCTCGCGTTACTGCAAAAGGCCACGCCGAATCTTTATCTCAAAGGAGTCCTCGGACGCATCCTTGAGCGCGTAGGTGAGGGGAGTTCGCTCACATCCGCCCTGCGGAACCATCCGTTTTTTCCGGATGTGCTTATCGATGTCGTCACCGTGGGCGAGCAAACGGGAGACCTTGCAGGTGCCTTACTTCGTGGCGCGAAACGCTATGACCGGGAGTTCACTAATCGCATCGCACGATTAACCACACTCATTCAGCCGATCACGATCCTTATCGTCGCGCTGTTCGTGGGGCTCGTGGCGTACTCAATGATTACGGGAATTCTTACTTCCGTCTCCGGGCTACGCGGACGCTGACCTCAGGTCCCGCAATACGTTTGGTAGCCTGCACCATCGGGACCGGCAGGAAGTTGGAATTCTCCGTCTTCTGCCAACACGTCGTCGTAGGGATGAGCAAGCACTCGCAAGAGGCGATGCAATACCGAGAGATCGTCAGACTCCACCGCTGCTTGCAACGCCTCCTCGACTTTATGATTGCGCGGGATCACTGCGGGATTATGGGCACGCATTCGCTCTGTCACAGCATCAGCGGCTTGCGGTTGCCGCCCCAGGCGGGCCTGCCACTCTTGCATCCATGCTGGCGACACGGCGGATTTCGTTTTGTCCCCTAGACTTCGGAACGTGTTCGTATAATCCAGTTTTTCCTCGGACATCCAGCGAAGTAAGGCATCCATGAGTGGGACGTCCTCTGGCTCCTCGCTGAAGATTCCCAGCTTGGCACGCATGCCGCTCCGCCAACACGTATCAAATCGCTGCGGAAATGCATTGATGGCTGTGGTTGCCGCCTCCACCGCACGTTTTTCGTCTGGATCGATGAGAGGCAGCAGCGTTTCCGCGAATCGGGCTAGATTCCACTGGGCAATGTTTGGCTGATTGCCAAAGGCATAGCGCCCATGCCGGTCAATAGAACTGAAAACCGTGGATGGATCGTATGTATCCATGAACGCGCAGGGCCCGTAGTCGATAGTCTCCCCGGAGATCGCCATATTGTCGGTGTTCATCACCCCATGAATAAACCCAACCAACAACCACTGCGCCAAGAGCGCCGCCTGCCGGTCAATCACTGCCTCAAGAAAGCGAAGTGTGGGATTCTCTTGATCGAGCAGTGCCGGGTAATGCCGCCGGATGGTGTAGTCAGTGAGGGATTTTAAAATCGCAGGATCGCCATAAGAAGAAGCAAACTCGAATGTCCCAACCCGGATGTGGCTCGCGGCGACGCGCGTGAGTACGGCCCCGGCGAGCGACATCTCACGAGCGACCCTCTCGCCGGTTACTGTCACCGCAAGGCTGCGGGTCGTCGGGATGCCCAGTGCGTGCATGGCCTCGCTGATGATATACTCGCGCAGCATGGGCCCGAGCGCTGCTCTACCATCCCCTCGTCGGGAATACGAGGTCGGTCCAGTACCTTTCCATTGGATGTCCAGACGCACTCCGTCGGGAGTCAGGTGCTCGCCAATCAGCGCGGCGCGACCGTCTCCGAGCATCGTGAAATTCCCATATTGATGGCCGGCATATGCTTGGGCGATCGGTTCCGCTCCGGGCGGCACCGCATTGCCGGCAAATATCATCGCTCCTGCGGGCGTGTTGACTGCGTTCGCGTCCAGGCCCATGGATTCTGCGAGCGCATGATTGAAGATCGCGATCCGTGGCGCGCGCACGGACGTGAGTTCAAATTCCGAAAACATGACCCCCGGCAGCCGGGTGTAGGAATTATCGAAGTTCCAGCCGCCAGCCGTTTGCATGGAGGTATTCGCAGTTGAAGACATTTTTCGGATCATTATCGGATTGTTACCGGCACCCCTTTACGTATCAAGGAATAGAAACTCGCGGCATCCCAGTTTGCGAGGCGAATGCATCCGTGGCTTCCAGATCGCCCAATGGTGTCGGGGGATGACGTGCCGTGAATTCCCACGCCGGGACGATTTAATCCGGCCCAGAGAATGCCCACAGGGCTGTTAGGTCCGGGAGAGAACATGAAAAACGCATCCGTCCGCTCACCGCGTTTCAGCACGCCTTCATCATAGCGATACCAAGGCCATGGCACAGCACCCACGATCCTCCATTCACCGACAGGTGCCGGGTGCTCGCTGGACCCCGGGGTAATAGGAAAGGCAGCGATGACATTGACGCCATCCCGGACTTCTAACATCCTCAGACTAGTGTCAACGAACACACTTCGAGTCGCCGTCACTGCCGGTGATGCTGCCGTGTAGCCAGAAGGAAATCGGTGCACTCGGAAAGGCCGGTGGACATTCGGGACGGTCACACTTGAGCCCGCAGGAAGGGAATCAATAAGCACGCCGCGATTCAATTCCGCCAAAAATCCTTGGCTCGTGTGAAAACGCTCGCCCAGTAGTTCGCCTAGACTCGTGTAAGGCAATCGCTTTTGAAGGGCGATTTCCGCAGGTTCCACCGCCATCGTGCCGAGAACTGCGAGATCCTCTGCCGTCACGGTGTAAGTCGTATATGGGGAAACCGCGCTGACATCGGGCTCTGCAGATTGACGGAGGCCTCGGGACTGATTGTAAAGCGCGAGAGCCTTGGCGGTGAACTCGCCGGATCGGCCATCCACGATACCAGGTCCGAATTGCCGGGAATCCAAGAAAATCTGGAGTTGCACCGTGCGATCCCGCTCCGACACGGACGATGCGGAGGATAGTGGTCTTGTGGAGCAGCCATTTAGACCTAGTAAAGCAAGTGATAAAACCAGTGCGGCCAGGAAATGCGCCGCCAAACAAGATACGCGGTGTGCCAGAGAGTCGGTAATTATCATCGGCATAGTGCATCATGATTCCCGCAAGAGAGGAACTCGATTCATGGGGCGACGAAGTGTGGTGCGCGGACATCACGTATGTGCCAATGCCGCACGGGCATGCCTACCTGTGCGCGGTGATGGACTGGTTCAGCCGCAATGGACGGGAAGACTCGAAGGCATGGGGATTGCCGGAAGTATGGATGGGACGGGCCGGCGGATGGACAATGTGTTCATCGAGCGGCTCTGGAGGAGTCTGAAATACGAGGACATCTATTTCAA
>JBDNGG010000145.1:0-7963 GCA_041689405.1 Terrimicrobiaceae bacterium
GAACTCGTCGCCCAATGTCGTGATGCCTATGAACGATTGGAGTTTCACCGGGTATTTCATGCGGTGAATCAATTCTGTGCAATCGATCTGAGCAGTCAGTATGTCGATATCACGAAAGATCGCTTGTATTGCGACGAGGTGAACTCGCCTCGCAGGCGGGCAACCCAAGCGGTGATGACCGAGGCATTTGAGGTGATCGTAAAGCTGCTTGCGCCGGTTTTGGCGTTTACGGCGGAGGAGGCGTGGGGACATTTCCGACCAGGGTCGTCGGTGCACCTCGAATTGTTGCCGACCGTCGATACGAGCGCATCCGATCCGGCTTTGGTGGAGCGAGTGCGTCGGTTTTTCGACTTCCGTGGGCGGATACTGCAATCCGTGGAAGTCGCTCAAAAATCCGGCGTCATTTCCAATCCGCTGGAGGCACAGATCGTAGCCCACGTGGCAGACCCCGTTTTCCGCCAGGAACTCCTAGACTGCGGCCCGGAGTTGGAAGAACTCTTCATCCTGAGTCATCTGGAAATCGTCGCCGGGGAGACGGATGCGATTGACGTTACGGCGACGGGCCGGATGAAGTGTGAGCGCTGCTGGCGGCATCGGCCCGACGTGGGATCTCATGCAGATCACTCGGAGTTGTGCGGACGCTGCGCAGATGCGGTGGGTGCTGCTACCGGAGTCGATGTATGACGCGGTTGCTTTTATTTTTGGCCCTGCCGTTGTTTATTCTGGACCAATTTACCAAATGGTTGGTCCTGCAAAATATTAGTGTGGACGATGTGGTGACGGTAATCCCCGACTTCTTCTTCCTCGTGCAAGCGCACAATACGGGGGCTGCATTCAGTCTCCTCGAAAACAACAACCGCTTTTTTATTGGATTGTCTGTGGTGGCTTTGATTGTGGTCACGGTCCTGATCCGCCGCGGTATGTTCGCAGACCGTTGGATGTCGCTGGGAGTTACCTTGCTGCTCTCCGGGGTGTGCGGCAACCTGGTGGATCGTGTGCTGCACGGACATGTGATTGATTTTCTGTTGGTCAACCTCCATGTGTGGCCTGCGAATCCCTGGCCGGTTTTCAACGTTGCAGATTCATGCATTTGCACTGCCGCCGGAATCTTCGTGCTGCGCTCGTTTTTTGAGCCGAAGAACGAAAGCCCGGAACAGGTGGCTCCCCGAGTTAGCTGATTGGCGCAGTTACCGCACTGCAGGGTTTCTGATTACAATCTCAACCCGCCGGTTGATTTGTTGCTCTTCGATGGTTCCCGTTGCCGGAGCGATGAGACGAGAGCTCCCAAATCCTGTTGTCTGGATGCGCGACGGATCGATTCCTATGATTGCGACCAACCATGACTTCACGGTCTGGGCCCGGCCTTGGCTGAGCGACAGATTGTAATCCGCAGTGCCGAAGGAATCGGAGTGGCCTTCTATGACGAAGTTTGCGTGCGGGTTTCGCTGAATCAACTCGCCCAACTTCCGAAGACTCGTGATTGCGATTTCTTGCAATTGGTAGCTGTCGTAGTCAAAGAGCAGATCCGCAGGGATCAAGATCGGGGCGGTGGCATCGGTGAGGGGACCCGTCTGTGCCAAGAGGGAATCCAAATTGCTGAAGCCGGGTTGGGTTCCGCCGGCGGATGGACCGTCGGTCGTGTCTTGCGATCCGGAGCCATCGCCTAAGACTCCGAGATCAAGCAGCGGACGACCCGAAATGACGGGGTCTTTCACCATCAGTTCCTCTCGCAAGGAGTCCATGTTTTCAACCACGCTCTGGGCACCGCTTTGCACGGCAGCCTCTACGGTTTGCTCGAGGGTGGTGGAGGAAATGGCAGGCTTCTCGGCAAGGAGTGGGTTTTCGATCTGAGGTGCCGCAGGCGAAGCTTTGACTTCTCCCATGATTTCCTGAAACGAAACTTTTTCTTCCGGAATATCCAGCGTCGCGGGAACGCGCGGAGCCTCTACCTTTTCCTCCAACGATACCTCTTCGAGCAAGGCGGGATCGATTTCGACGCGATCCACTTGAAACGTGCGGGGCACAATACGATCGTAATAAGAGTCGCTGAAGGTCGACACCGTGTGATGGATTGCCCACATGTAGAAAATGACATGCAGCAGCAGCGAGATGATCAACGCCGGCAGAATCCACCGGGCAAACCCCGAAGGCTGGTCATCAAATAATTCATATTCCTCTGCGGTTGACATCTCCAGAGGACTGTATTCCGTAGCAGAAAAATTTCAATGGATGATTGGGGAATTGAATTTCCACTGGTGCGGTGGTCCGGATCGGCGGTAGTTTTGGTCTGAAGTGAAGGAATCTGAGGAATCGAACTGGCGTGTGATTCGTCGCCTGCTTGCGATGACATGGTCCTATCGCTCGGAGTTCCTTCGGGTCGTCACGTTTCAATTGCTTCTCTTGACCCTTACGCTGGCAGGATTGGGGCTCACGGGCGTTGCGATCGATTTTGTTCGCTGGCGGGTGGATCCCACCGCACCGACGCCACATTGGCCGTTTGGATTCGCGCCTCCTGCGGACTGGCCGCCGATGGGTGTGCTTTCGGCTATTGCAGGAGTGCTCATTGTTTTTGCCTTACTTCGTGGGTTCCTGGATTTTTTAACCCAAAGCAATCTGAACTTGTTGACACAGGCGCGGATCGTCGTGGAGGTCCGAACGCGGGTGTACGATAAATTGCAGCGATTGAGCTTCCGCTTCTTTGATGCAAATGCGACCAGCTCATTGATTAACCGCGTCACCGGTGATGTCCAGGCGTTGCGGGCATTTGTCGACCAGGTTCTGATGCAGGTCATCATCATTGGTGTGTCCCTCACGGCGTATGTCGCATTTCTGGTGAGCATTAATCTTCGCCTTGCAGTGGCGTGCCTGGCGGTGACTCCGCTTCTGTGGGCCGTCTCGGGCGCCTTCTCCCGGGCGGTGATGCCGGCGTACACCAGAAACCGGGAGTTGGTAGATGCGCTGGTGAGTCGTTTGGTCGAGAGCATCCGAGGTATCGCAGTGATAAAAACGTTTGGCGCAGAAGCGGGGCGAATTGCTGAATTTGAAACGGCAAACCGTGACGTGAAAGAGCAACAGCATTGGATATTTTGGAAAGTGAGCACGTTCACCCCGATGGTTGGGCTGCTTAGCCAGGCACCACTTGTGGTGCTAATAGGGTATGGTGGGTTGCTTGCGGCCCGGGGCGAGGTATCGATTGGTACGGGCCTCGTGGTTTTTGCGGCCATTCTTCAGCAGTTCTCCGGACAGATCAGTAACGTCGCGACGATTGCCAATACCATGCACCAGAGCTTGCGTGGAGCACGGCGAGTTTACGAGGTGCTGGATACTCCGGTGGAAGTTTCGTCCCCGGAAATTCCGGAGCGCCCCGCACGGATTACGGGCCGGGTGCAGTTTGACCGGGTGTGGTTTGATCACGGACAGAATCCGGTGTTGCAGGACGTCAATTTTGAAGTGCCCGCAGGAAGTAGCGTAGCGATTTTGGGTGCTACAGGATCCGGGAAAAGTGCCTTGATGAGCCTTGTTCCCAGGTTTTATGACCCGACGAGTGGGAGTGTGTCGATTGACGGGCTGGATCTGCGTCGCTGGGATGTGGATGATCTCCGGCGGCAGATGGGTATGGTTTTTCAGGAAAGCTTCCTTTTTAGCACTACGGTGGCTGCAAACATTGCGTTTGGTCATCCCGACGCGACTGATGAGCAAATTGAACGGGCGGCTCGGATTGCATCAGCACACGAGTTCATCACGCAGCTTCCCGATGGTTATGAAACGGTTTTAGGTGAGTCGGGAACGGGATTGTCGGGTGGTCAGCGGCAGCGGTTGGCAATAGCGCGTGCGGTGCTGCTCGATCCGCCGATTCTGATGCTTGACGACCCGACTGCTGCGGTGGATCCCGGCACTGAACGGGAGATTGCGGATGCCATATCGGGTGCCATGGCCGGGCGCACGACGTTTATTGTGGCGCATCGCCCGGCGATGGTCCAACGCGCGGATTTTGCTGTGGTTCTCGATCATGGCCGCGTTGCTCAAATTGGCACGCATGGCGAATTGATGGGGATGCCGGGCTATTATCTCGACGCGGTGGAGGCGCAGCGCTCGTGAACCGCATTCCTGTCGAGCGCCGGGCATTGACGGCATCCAGTTTGCGCTTTGATCCGGAGCCGCAGCTGCGCGCCTCAGCACTCGACATCTTCGGTCTGTTGCGGCGCTTGTTTTCCTATGCCCGCCCGCATGTCACTACGCTGCGCTGGTTGGCGATCATGGTCGTGCTGCGTGCATCGCTGTTGCCTGCGGCAGCCTGGGCCATCGCGGCAACGATCAATGGTCCGATCACCGCAGGAGATGAGGTTGGCATCGTCTGGGCAACGGCGGGATTCGCTCTCCTAGTTGTCGCCACGCAGTTGGGCTTCCATTTCCGAATACGGCTTGCGCTGGTCCTTGGTGAAGCGGTGATTCATGACCTGCGGAACGATTTGTTTCGGCATTTGCTCAGACTTAAAATGAGCTTTTATGACCGCACCAAGTCGGGTCGGATTATTGGACGAATGACGAGCGATCTCGATGCGGTCCGGGTTGGAGTGCAAGACATCGTATTTGTGAGCGTCGTCCAAGTGGGACAAATGGTCGTCTCAGCATCGCTGATGATCTGGTACGACTGGGTATTGTTTCTCATCGTTCTTGCGATTGCTCCCGTTATTTGGATGCTGAATACGTATTTTAAACGACGGGTTACTGAGCAACAACGTCGGGGGCAGGAGAGCTTCAGCCGCGTGACAGCGGTGTTGGCGGAATCTGTTCACGGCATTCGCGTCACGCAGGGGTTTGCACGACAGGATGTGAACGCTGGCGCGTTCCGGGATCTCATCGCAGACCATTCCCGATACAGCGTCGGGGCGGGCCGGACATCGGCGATTTTCTTGCCTCTCCTGGAGCTCAGCAGCCAGTTTTTTGTCGCTCTTCTCATTGTGATTGGCGGCTATCGGACGTTGGATCCTGAAATAGCACGCCCGGTGGGAGACATCGTGAGCTTTTTCTTTTTGTCTAGCCTCTTCTTTGATCCCATCCGAACGCTTGGTAATCAATACAACAACGCACTCACTGCGATGGTTGGAGCGGAGCGGGTGTTTTCGCTGCTGGATACCAAGCCGGATTGGGAGGACGAACCGGATGCGATTGCATTGGATCAGGTTTCCGGAAAGGTCGAGTTCTGCGACGTCGGGTTTGCTTACCATCGAGGCGAGACCGTACTGCGAAGTGTGAGTTTTTCGGCAGAGCCGGGTCAGACGGTGGCGCTTGTAGGGCATACCGGGAGTGGTAAATCGTCGATTATCAATCTGATCGCAAAGGTGTATTTACCCACCGAGGGAAGAATCCTGATCGATGGGCACGATATCACGACGGTGACGTCGGATTCCCTGCACCAGCACATGGGCATGGTCCATCAGCATAGTTTTCTATTCGAAGGTAATGTCCTGGAAAATATCCGCTTTGCCCGCCCGGAAGCATCATTGCGTGACGTCATCGATTGCGTGCGGAAATTGGATTGTCTGGATGTGATTGAGTCGCTCAGTCAGGGGTTCAAGACCGAAGTCGGCGAGGCAGGATCGAACTTGTCCGTGGGGCAGCGGCAGATCGTCTCATTTGCCCGGGCGATGCTCGCAGATCCACGGATTTTAATCCTCGACGAGGCGACCAGTGCGATAGATGCCATGACCGAAGCACGGGTGCAGCGTGCGCTGATCCTGCTCTTAGCAGGCCGGACGAGCTTTGTGGTGGCGCATCGACTGAGCACTATCCGCAGCGCAGACCAAATTATTGTGCTGCGAAAAGGCGAGATCGCCGAGCAGGGAAGACACGCCGAGTTGGTGGCTGCCGGTGGAATTTACGCCGATTTGCATCGGCACTTCGTCGGTGGTTGAACTCTGAAATGCAAAATCCCCGGAGAGAACGTCTCCGCGGGGATTCGTCGTAAGTCTCGCGCTGGACTATAGCCGCGAGATCAGGAGTTCCCGTTGGAAAACGAGCTCCTTTGGGAGGTGTGTGTAGAGTTTCATGAACAGTTCGTCTTGCAATACCAACTCGCGGTGCCATTCGCTGCGATCGATTTTCATGATCTCGTTGAATTTTTCCTCCGTGATGTCGTCCTCGATGCCGCGCATGTCGAGGTCCTTGTATTCGGGAACCCAGCCGATGGCTGTTTCGAGAGCGTGAGCCCCCGCATCGCAACGGGTGACGATCCATTTGAGAACACGCATGTTTTCTCCAAATCCCGGCCACATAAATTTGCCATTAGCATCTTTTCGGAACCAGTTCACATGGAATATGCGGGGGATGTATTTCACGGTGCTACGCATTTCGAGCCAATGGGCAAAGTAGTCGCCCATGTCGTATCCGCAGAACGGCAGCATTGCCATCGGATCCCGTCGCACGGTGCCAGCGGCCCCTTCGGCGGCAGCCGTGATCTCCGATCCCACGGTGGCACCCGTGTAAACCCCGTGCAGCCAATTGAAGGATTGGAACACCAGCGGCATCGTGGATGCGCGGCGCCCGCCGAAGATGATCGCGCTGATCGGCACGCCGTCAGGATTTTCCCATTCCGGATCGATGATCGGGCAGTTCGCAGCAGGCGCTGTGAAGCGGCTGTTTGGATGACTGCTGAGGACTTTCTTTCCGTCGGCATCTTTGGTCTCTGGCGTCCAGTCGTTTCCGCGCCAGTCTATGAGGTGGGCGGGCGGAGTTTTGGTCATGTCTTCCCACCAGACGTCGCCATCATCGGTTAATGCGACGTTCGTGAAGATGGTGTTTTCCTTAATGGAATCCATGGCCATCGGGTTGGTGTTGTATGAAGTGCCTGGAGCGACGCCAAAAAATCCTGCTTCGGGATTGATGGCGCGGAGCTTTCCGTCCGGCCCGGGTTTGATCCATGCGATGTCATCGCCCACGCAGGTGACTTCCCAGCCTTCCGCTTTGATACTGTCCGGCGGGATGATCATGGCGAAGTTGGTTTTGCCGCAAGCACTCGGAAATGCGGCGGAAACGTAGGTTTTTTTCCCTTGTGGATTTTTGACTCCGAGGATGAGCATATGTTCGGCCATCCATTCTTCGTCGCGGGCGATGGCAGACGCAATGCGCAGCGCAAAACATTTCTTTCCGAGTAGCGCGTTGCCGCCATAGCCGGAGCCGAAGCTCATGATGAGGCGATTGTCCGGAAAATGCGTGATGTAAGTGTCGGCAGGATTGCAGGGCCATGGAACGTCGGGTTTACCGTCCGTGAGCGGATAGCCGACGGAGTGCATGCATTTAACATAGTTCGTGCTGGTTCCAATCTGCTCAAGAGCAGCGGTGCCCATGCGTGTCATGATGCGCATGTTGGCAACGACATACGGGCTGTCAGAAAGCTCTACGCCGTATTGGGCAATAGGGGATCCGAGCGGTCCCATGCAGAACGGGATAACGTAAAGAGTCCTGCCTTTCATACAGCCTTTGTAGAGGCCCTGCATTTTTTCTTTCATCACTGCCGGTGCTTCCCAGTTGTTTGTTGGGCCTGCGTCTTTTTTGGCGCGGGAGCAGATGTAGGTGCGGCTTTCCACGCGGGCAACGTCGCGGGGGTCGGATCGGACTAGCAGCGAGTTGGGACGGTTCTCTGGATTGAGCCAGACTGCCGCGCCTGCATCGACGAGTTTTTGACGCATCGTCTTGTCTTCCACATCGGATCCATCTGCCAGATAGACATCGTCAGGTTCCGTGAGCGCTGCAACTTCTGCTACCCACTGTTGGATCTGCGGATTCTTTGGACAGAGGCTGCGGATTTTTGCGTAGAGTGGCGAGTCGGCAGGGAGTGCGAGCGGTGGCTTCATTGCGGTGTTATTTGTCATGTTTCTGGGGGAGAGTTTACAGACTCGCGGAAGTCCGACTATGACGCGAGTCAAGAAACCGTACGAACTACGAACGGAAATTTTCCTCCGGC
>JBDNGG010000146.1:0-2490 GCA_041689405.1 Terrimicrobiaceae bacterium
AAACAACAACCGATCTTCGTCCCCTAAAAAGATATCCTCCCGCCGATCTCCTCGATTCACCACGTGGTAAAGCGCTCCCTCATATTCGATTCTCAGCGCTCTCGGCATTTAATCACTATCCCTTCCGCCATCAAATGTGTCAATATGAATGACCGACCCCTCTATGAATGACCGACCCCTCTATCGACCCCTCTACCCTACAAAGCGCTCAATTTGTCTGACTTGTGACTTTTCTTAAAAAGAAAGCGCGTCTATTCTGCCTTCCTGCCTGCCTTTTTGATCCCCTCAAAATTGGCTCCCTTCCGCTTGCCCTAATATGTTTTTCCAAAAATATCCCTTGATTTGAGCTGATGCTACTAACCCCTTTATAAAAAGAAAGCGCGTCTTCGCCTCATAGATGCTTCCTTCCAAGGGGAAAATATGGTCAAAAAGACCAATTAAGTCACTTGATCAAGTTGGACAGTCGATTTTCGTTATGCGCGTCGGCGATTTCACTTCGAGAGCGGCGTTGAACTAAGCGGGATGAGCTGTCCGGTGGCATTCCCTTCGCTCGCATCGGGCATCCATTCCATCGACGACGACGAAAACCGTCGCGCTTCACGGAGGCCCCAGAACAAATATTCGACTTTCAGCAAGCGTGCGTCATCGCGCCAGGACGGTTCGCCCATCATCAGGCGGGTCAGAGCTGCTTCACGGTCCTGATAATCGAGTCCATGACTCCACAAGTGGCCAGGATACCCGATGGCCACCTTCCGTCCGAGCATCAGGAGCGGATGCGCATAATCGGGCGAAGTGGCAAATCGAACATCCGGCGGGATGTCCGCAACCAACGCGGCGGCATCGAGGAGTTCGCTCCGGCTTGCAAGGCGGTAACCGTGGCGACCATCCAGCCCGGCAACCAAAGACACGGCACCTGTGAAAAATAAAACCCCGCAGATTGTAGCACGAGCGGCGAGCGGCAGTGGGACAAGAACCCATTTCCAGATGAATGGGACCATCGTTAGCCAGCCCCAGATCATGATCTTCGTATTATCCCAGGCCCATGGGGCAAAGGCGATCACGGTGCAGGCCAAAAACATCACGGTAGCCGGGATAGCGAGTGCCAGATCCGCTCGATCCTTCGCTCGCACAATCTGCCACAGTGCAATTCCCCACACGGGCAGCATTAGCCCAAAATTCCAGATCCAAAATGTCCAGGATGCGTCGCCCTGCATCCAGCCTGGATGCCAGCGGATGTCGCCGGAAGATGACAGGCCGCCGGTCACCAATGCGATGGCAAACGTGGCGGGTGGCACGGCTGAGATCCCGCATACAAAAAGCTGACGCCGGAGCTCCCATGAGGTCACCCCAAAAAATACGCCGACCAGGCAGGCGCTGAGAAAAAGGAACGCGTATACGCTGAACACGGGCATCGTCGCATAGAGCAGCAATGCCACCCCGAACGGCAACATCGGCTGGCCGAACCGCAGCAGGCGTCGCCAATGGATCAAAAGCAATAGACCCGCTGGAAATGCAAAAAGAAAATTCCGCTGAGTCACAAACATGGTCAGAAATGCATTCTTCCACTCGGCATCTTTTCCAAAATCCCGCATCGACCAATCCCCGGTGAAAAACGCAAATCCGGTCAAACCACCCGTGAACAAAAATGCCGCCAGCCCAAAGGCCCCGGCCCACCGCCACAGCGCCCACGCAGTGAGAGCGCTTCCGGCAAGTCCGCACCAGATCAGGCCCTGCTCCATCGGCACGCCCACGAGCAGGAGCAAGCAATTAAAAAAATCCATGCCTACCGGATAGACCAATGGTGAATCTGCAAGGATTGGACTCTCTGGCCAGAAGGTCACGCCGGACCCGAGGTAGCGGATCAACGCAATATGCAATGCAAGATCCCCAAGGTTATATGGCGAAAGGATCATGATCGAATCACCATCCCGGTAAATGAGCCAAAAAAATGCGCGGAGCGCAGCCATGCCGAAAATCGTCCCCATCACCGCGACGGCCCATGTGCGCAGCGGTGGTGCATCTGGCACTAGAGCAGCCTGTGATCCGACTGCCGCCCACCCACCAATCCCGGCAGCGAAAACCAAGACCACCAGCGACAACGACGGATTCAGCCCATGGAATGCTATCGCGGCAAAGATACCAGCAGCAACAGCCACTGCGGTAAACGTCAAAATCCCGATGACTGCGCGCATCACCGGACGGCTTGAGGGGAGACTTTACTTCTGAGGAAAATGGGACCCCGGACTACGTGATGCATCCCGCTCCAATTAGGGCGAATTTACCCGAGTGACAATTCGTAAATCGTCTCACTGATCGACCCGGCGCTAGTTTCCAAGGGAAGGCAGAGGGAAAAAGTTGTCCCTCGACGCTGAGCACGCAATCCGGCGGCAATTCGTGGATGCTGCGCACCTCCTCGGACCAAGTGGGCTTGTCCTCCGGTAAGTCCACTCGCCAGGCGCCGAGCCGTCCAATGCGGCTGGCTATGCTCAG
>JBDNGG010000147.1:0-6538 GCA_041689405.1 Terrimicrobiaceae bacterium
ATCCGTCGGTTTTCGGAGTTGGTCGCTGAGAATTGAGGCGAGCTCTAGTGCCAACTCCGGAATTGCTAACCTTGTTTGCTTGCACGCAGGATGCGACGAAGCAACGCCAACCCGCACAACCCAGCTACGAAGCCCAGTAAGGCGACAGTTCCAGGTTCCGGAATGATTTCTACCGCAGGAATCGTGTAGGTATTATTAAGGATGGATGGATTCGTCTGGTCCGGAAAATACATACGCAACATCAATTCGAAATTCTGTCCGGCGGGAACCGGGAGCCAGAACGGCATCAAGCTGCTGTCTGTCGGCGCATCCGCTTGGAGATAAATTATCACCGGCGTAGAATTGAGGTTTGCCCCCAACACATTTGCCATTTGCATGGACCCAATCGAATACACGTTATCGCCATAGAAAGTATTCAAAGTGTTCGAGATCACATATCCCGCTTCATTGTAAACGGTAAACGACCAAAATCCCTCCACCGGTGGCAGATCCCCGGCTGGGAATGTCAGGGTGTAAGCATTCGATCCGTTGAGAGTGCCTCCATTGGCGTCGATCGTCGTGGTGGGATAAACGCCATCGACTGCGAGATTCGCAACCGTGCCGATGTTGGAGACAAGGGCACTGGTGAGCCAACCCTGGTAGGACGCTTCATAAGAACCAAGTGATGTATTCACTGTCCAATTGGTGGACGTCGCGCCCGCCCTCGGAAGAAGCGATGTATTTGCCGACATCACGGCGAGCATGCTCGCAGCATCCGTTGCAGCTTGATTCATTTCCGATTGGATTGCTCCGCTGGGGGCGATGTATCCGCCCAATGTCAGTCCAATGTCGGCGAAATTCTGATACATCGCCATTTGGTTGTTTCCGGATGTCGATGGAACCCCATTCTGTGCCACGCTATTGCCAACATATTGAAAAAATGCCTGCCCGGTTTTCGTCGCTGCATTCTGTTCAGCAATGGCGAGCTGCTCATTCGTAGGGTCGGAGGTCGTTGTGGAAGCGGTTGTCTGGCCATTTAGATAATCGCTGAGCGGTGTCACCGCATAGGATTGAGCCAACGGCGTGGAACTGGTGATCGATAGCGGGGAGGCCGTCCCCCCGGCGAGGACGTTGTAGGGGGTGGGGTGGTCATTGACCGTCGCGGTGGCATAGCTGTCGACTGCCATACGGCTGATTAACCATGTTTGCGCGGTCGGGCTCTCGATGTAGGAAATCACGCCATCGGGCAATGCCAGGCTCGTGTCGTAATCCGGACATACAATCAGGTAATTTCCGCCGGAGTTATTGATGGAACTATTCGCGAATTTACGCGTGCCCACCGAGAAAGTGGTTTCCGCATAGGCTGTCACGACACCCATGACATTGTATGTGTGGGTCGCAGCGGTGTTTGGCACCTTTAGGACAAAGGCGGCTGAATTTGTGAGATTGAGAAATCCCGAGGTGTAGAGGACATCTACATCCGGTGCCTCCACGGTCGTGCCAGCATCAATCACCGCAGGCGAGAACAGCTCATTGACGCTCAAGCCGTCGCTGTTCAGAAACGATATCTGCGTGCGATACGTCGTCTGCAACGGAAAACCCAGAAATAAGCGGTCACAGATTGTTTGTATGTCGCGGTAGGGTTCGTCGGGAGCGATGCCATGTCAAATCCCGCGTCTTGCGCAAACGCGGTGATATAATCATAGAACGCTTCCACACTTCCGTATGTTTCCGCAGCCTGCACGGGAATCAATGATGAAACTGTCGTCGCAGCGGCCAACAAAGGACGCATAAGCCTAAGCATAAATGATTTACGGCCATGCGAATGGGGCTGTCTAGACTTCCTGTGCTCCCTTTTGAGATTAGGCACTAGTGTGCCATTATGGCGCATCTTGGGAAAATGATCCTCACTTGTTTCATTAATAATTTTCCGGTGTGCTTCGCATTCTTGTCGTCAGACGCCTGAAGCGGTGCTAGAAGGTGGGCATGGATGACGACTTCTTAGTGGCTGCAGCATTGCACGTTCGAAATAACGCTTATGCCCAGTATTCGCGCTTCCCCGTGGGCGCGGCACTGCGGAGCAGCGATGGTCAAGTCTTTGTCGGTTGCAACGTTGAGAACCTCAGCTTTGGCCTAACCCTGTGCGCCGAACGGGTGGCCATCGGGACTGCCATTTCTGCGGGCTGTCGGGGATTTACGTGTGTTGCCATTGTTTCCGACTCCCGCGAACCGGTGAGTCCGTGTGGCGCGTGTCGCCAAGTCCTCGCGGAGTTCGCGCCCACCCTCAGGATCATCTCCCAAACCGTTTCTGGGGTGCGTGCGGAGTTTTCACTCACCCATTTACTCCCGCGCGCTGCTACGGGAATTCTTGGTTGAGTTCACACCCGTTCTCAGCCCCTGCCGCTGTTCCACGTGGAACACTTGGCTGTGTTAATGGCGCAATTTGCGTGCTGCCTGCCCGATTTCATGTAAAGTAGCAATCACATGCCCGAATTTATATACCCAAAAACTTACGACGTCATAATTATCGGTGCCGGACATGCCGGGATCGAAGCCGGCTTGGCTGCTGCGCGTCTCGGCGCCTCCACTCTGGTTCTCACCCAAAACGTCGATACCGTCGGCCAAATGTCCTGCAATCCCGCCATCGGAGGCTTAGCCAAGGGGCATATGGTCCGGGAGATTGACGCTCTGGGCGGGTTCATGGGACTAAATACCGACGCCACAGCCATCCAATTTCGCATGCTCAACGCACGAAAGGGTCCTAGCGTTCGGGCGCCGCGCGCCCAATGCGACAAGAAGGCCTATCAACTCCGTGCGAAAGTCGCGTTAGAACGGCAAACCCATCTCGACCTCAAACAAGCAAATGCGCTTCAAATCCTTGTGGATTCCTCGGGAGCCTCCGGGGTGCTCACCCAGCTGGGGGTAACCTTTTTGGGCAAACGCATTGTGATCACCACGGGCACGTTCATGCGCGGTCTCCTCCATGTGGGGCTCCGAAGCCAAGTCGGAGGGCGAATGGGAGACTCGGTTTCGACGTTGAGCGACTCGCTGAAGGATCTCGGCTTTGAGGTTGGCCGATTCAAAACCGGCACCCCGTGTCGCCTCCTTGCCCGGAGCATCGATTTTTCAGCCTGCGAACGGCAAGATGGCGAGGATCCCCCGGCGTTTTTCAGTTTCGCCACAAATACACTGAAAAGTTCGCGGGAGGAACAATTCACTCTCAATAATTTTTCCGACCCCCTGTTCCACGTGGAACAAATGCCGTGTTGGATCACCCACACCAACGCCCTAACGCACGAGATCGTGCGCGCCAATCTCGACAAGTCCCCCATGTATTCCGGGATCATTGAGGGCACCGGCCCCCGATACTGTCCCTCTATCGAAGACAAGGTCGTGCGCTTCTCCGAAAAGTCCAGCCACCAGGTGTTCCTTGAACCCGAGGGCCGACACACCGATGAGATCTACGTCAACGGGATCTCCACCAGTCTTCCCTACGAAGTCCAGTATGCCTTCGTCCGTTCCATCCGCGGACTCGAAAACGCAGAAATCCTCCGTCCTGGTTATGCAGTGGAGTATGACTACTGCCCCCCCACCCAACTCCAGCGCACCTTAGAAACCAAACGCATTCCGGGATTATACTTCGCGGGTCAGATCAATGGGACCTCAGGCTACGAAGAGGCCGCTGCCCAGGGCCTCATCGCCGGGGCGAACGCAGCGCTCAGCCTTCAGAACAAACCTGCCTTAATTCTGTCTCGCTCTGAGGCTTACATCGGGGTTCTCATTGATGATTTAGTGACGAATGGCACACCCGAGCCCTACAGGATGTTCACCAGCCGAGCAGAATATCGTCTCCTCCTCCGCCAGGACAACGCGGATCTCCGATTGAGTCCAAAGGCCATATCGTACGGACTTCTTCCGGCGGAACGTATCGCTTGCTTTACACAGAAACAGGCGGCCGTTGCTGCGCTCCATACATTTACCACAAAGACGCGTTTGGACGGCGTGGCACTTGAACTATGGCTTAAGCGGCCTGCCGTTTCCTACCAATCTTTACCAAGTGACATCCGTGACGCATTCGCAGACGATATTTGGAACTTGGTTGAAACCGACCTGAAATATGCGGGCTACATTGGTCGGCAAGAGCAGCAAGTCCAAAAGGCGGCCCGCCAAGAGAGCAAATCCATCCCGCCAGACGTCAATTACAACCAACTCCATGGGTTGCGTTTTGAGGCGATCCAAAAACTGACTTCCGTGCGCCCCGAAACTCTGGGCCAAGCCGCTAGGATCAGCGGTGTCACGCCCGCAGATGTGTCGCTTTTAACGGTCTTGATCGAGCGCTGGCGCACCACTATTCCGCAGTAACTGTAAAATGCTCCGTCAAGAGTTGAACCGCTGGATTCCCCTGATCCAATCGATAGGCGATCACCGGAACAAGGCGTCCCACCGTTCCGTCGAACTCTCTCACAGTTACCTTCGTGTGTTCACACTCCGAATCACTACAGACCGTTACCCCTAAGCCTGCTTCAACCCGCCACAGTTTTTCTAACATTCCCCCGGATACTATTTCTGAAACCATCTGACCCGATAGATCCCCCTGCCCACGGAGAATCAGGAACTCGGCGACCGTGCGCTCCGGGATCGGACTGAGGAGCAGGTTCTCGCCGATCAAATCCACGGGGCGCACTTGCTGCTTTTCTGAGAGACGGTGTTTTCGTGACACGGCTAAATAAATCGATTCACGACCCAACGGCGTGTGCGGAAAGTCCCCTGCCTCCGATTGGTCGACGAAGATAGCATCTGCCTTACCCGCCTGCAGCGATTCCACGGGCGACCTCACGAAATCGATTCCGCAACGCACCCCGCGATGCTTTTTAATGAACTTCCGCAGCTGCCGTGCAATCCGAAAATTCGAGCCTAGATGGTGCGCTACAGCAATCCTCAGCCCCCGACCCCGACCCTCGACCACGTCTTGCATCGTCAGCTGGAGGTGATTCATTTTCTCAAGGATCGCTGCAGCCTCGCTCGCAAAGACCCTGCCCCCGTCGGTCAAACACACCTTCCGGCTGCTCCGATCGAACAATAGCAAGCCAACCTCCCGCTCTAAATGCTTGATTTGAGTGCTCAAGGGTGGTTGAGCAATGCCGAGCTGTTTTGCTGCAGCCGTGAAATTAAGTGTCTCAGCAACAGCAAAAAAGTATCGTAGGTGGCGCAATTCCATATCTAAAAGATATCAATGCCAGCATTCATCTCCATTCTAGAACTATGGTGCCTGTGGTGCGACGGGTGCAGAGGCCGGAGTGGCCGACACTGCTGGCAGTTCCACTGGGGCTGCTTCCGGTGTTGGTGTTACCGCGTCAGTTTTCAACGGTTCTGCTTGATCCTTTACCTCTTCACCGAATTCCTTAATTTTATCTAGCGCACCTCGGGCCCCTTCTTCGATTGCCGGTGCTATATCGTTGAAAGCATCTTTAGCAGTTACCCCGAGTTCTTTACCCTTTTCGACTGCCACCTCACCCGCCGCTACTACGTTTTTTTCGACCTTTTCAGCCGCTTCGCGAAGCTTTTCACCGGTCGATGCGCCCGCCACGGGTGTTGGTGACGGACTTGCGGAGGGTGACGCCTTGGGGCTGGGATCACAACCTGTGACCACGAGCGTGCCAATCAATGTGAATGCGAATTTCGTAATGGTATTCATAGACTTGATATCCTGTGCTCATAACCACGCCCCGTCAAGGCTCACGCTGCCCCCTTACTCAGACTACCCTCGGTGACCCTTCCCCATCGCTCCGCGAGTTCTTCCGCGGGATGCGTCCGAATCTCGCTCCACGTGGGATTGTAATGCGGTATCACAGCAGGCTGGGCAGGAGTCAGACGATACGCTATGGCCACGACCATCTCGTGGATAAAATCGCCCGCATGAGGACCCACCACAGTGCCTCCACAGATCTCCCGAGTGGCCGCTTTTATGATCAATTTTTCAGATCCATGGATCTCCATCACCACGGGCTTCTCATGGTCGGCGAACGGATAAGTTCCCATGGCACTGTGAAGCCCGGCGACGGGCGCCTCCTCTTTTGCAAAGGCCACGACGGATACCTCGGGTTCCGTGAAAACAACAAACAACTTCGCTAGGTATTCCACTTCCTGAAGCCGTTTGTCCTTGCGACGGTCTAATCACTACGCAGCATTTCGAGCCGCAACCTCACCTTGAGCGATTGCGATATGAACCACCTCGACAGGTCCGCATACGTCGGCGGCAGCAAGTCGGCGGCAGCAAAAATCGCCGGCGTTGCCGTTTGCATCGTCGCGGGGGCGGATATTAACTCGTTTTTTGTTTCAACATTTACCTTCTCCAGGTCCAAGTGATTAATGTTCGCCGCCCTAACCTACGCGTTCAGGACAACATCCGCCGCGATACGTATTTCCCCTCCTTCGTAATCGAAAAAGGTCTCCTTCTTTCCCTCATTTCCGATCCGCATCAAAGGGATCCGTGTTCTGGTGTAAATCCCCATTCCTCGTTCACTCGAAGCTAACTCAACTACCTTGGCGACATCAGGAT
>JBDNGG010000148.1:0-6512 GCA_041689405.1 Terrimicrobiaceae bacterium
CAACCCAGATTCCATCTACTGGTATTGGATTCATAAAATGTGAAAACTTTTCTCTTCTACAGGTCCTCGTTGCATTGCCACAGGCAGGCTGGTGCCTGATCGGACGATGCGGAATCGTCCCGTGCGAGCGGATGTGCGCAACGGGATGATCCGGGGGCGGGGCGGTAAGCGAGTTGGTATCGAATCATCGCTCGCGTCCAGCATTAGCGGGCGTTTGCGCTCGGCAATTGGCGTTTGTGCCGATCGCTCCAGTCATTGCCATTGATCTGAGCGACTCGATGGCCGCAGTCTCAACAAAGACGAGGGCGCGTTCGAGAGGAGGACTCAGCAATTGCCTGCGAAGCATTTCACACAACCGCAGGGCCGACGCTGTGGTAGTTCGAAGGCGCTGCGTCTGCCGACGCGCACATATGTTATCAAGAAAGTCAGCGAGCTTCACCAGCTTCACCGATTCCGAAGCTTGTGCGAGTCCATTGAGATATAGCCTCTGGCGGATTGCAGACGAGCCGAGGATGGGCTTCGTCAGCAGAGTCACATCGTCGGCAAGCCGCCGTCCCATGATGCGCTGCACTTTGGATAAGGATGCGTTCCCGTCCTCCATCACGTCGTGCAGCAATGCCAGCGCAATCGCGTGGCCGTCTCCATGGAAGACGTCACTGACGATGGTCGCCACACGCATCACATGATGCATCACGGGTTCGCGAGGATTCGCACGCATGCGTTCCTTGATTCGGCTTTGAGCGAATTGGAGTGCCTTCCGGGTTAGCGCGGAGCGCAGCATCTCCTGAACAGGTCTGGCAAATTCAGGATTCGGAGGGAACGAAACCTTTATAATCGAATCGGGCATTTTACTCATACGCGGGAGTATCGCAGGTGCGTTCGCTTTCGTCTGTGAGGGTGGACCCCGAGTAGATACTCAGGCAGTGAATAAGGGAGGTCCGTAAAGGTTTTTTTTAGGAATGGGATTCTAAAAATTTGCCGCCCAATGATTGCAATTCAGCAATGGAGATTCCGGGTTGGGGTTTTATTTCGATAATCTCGATGTCTTCAACCTCCGGTTTTTCACGATCATCGGGAGGCATCCAAGGTGAGACGCCTTGTTCTTTTAGAAAGGCGATGAATGCTTTCGCGAGTTCTTGTGCAACGTGGTAACTTGCGTTCCCTTGGCCGCGAGTGGCAGGTAAAAAGACAATTTTTTCCGTGGGTTCAGTGGTCATACGCCAACAGATCGCACGTGGCGCCTGCCCGATACGTCAGGAAATCCCCTAGATGGATATCGGGAGCTATCGTGCTCAGAGATGTGCGAGTGATTTTAGCAGGGGAAGCTTTTGCTTTAGATGGAGCAGAGGTAAAAAAAGTCACCGTTCGTTGCGATCCGCTTGAGGACGTCCTCTGGGCCGAAGCTGAGGATCCGCTTTTGATTCGACGCTCGAGTGAGCTCTTTCCATGAAATCGGGGTTGAAACCGTGGGTGCGGATTGGGCTCGCAAGGAGTAGGCATTTACCGTGGTTTTCTTAGCGTCATTTTGGCTCCAATCCACGAGCACTTTTCCCTTTCGCAGCGATTTTTGCATTCGCGACACGACATGCTCAGGAAACTGGCGCTCAAGTAACGTTGCGATGGCGTGCGAAACTGCCTTTGTCCGCGGATAGGTGACAGGGGTATTTAATGGGACGTAAATCTGCAGACCTTTGGAGCCAGACGTCTTCGCAAAGCTCTGGAGATCCAAAGCGTCGAAAATCGACTTTATCCAGATGGCGACCTGATAGCACTTAATGATGCTCGCACCCTCGCCCGGATCGAGATCGAAAGCGATCGACGTCGGGCGACTCAGAGCGGGAGCCCGATGAAGGAAGGTGTGGAGTTCCAAGTCTGCCAGGTTTGCTGCCCAGACGAGGGACGGTAAATCGTCAATAACACAATAATTCACCGACCCACCGTCATTTTTTGGTGCCCGTGCAGTTGCCATCCAATCCGGACGATGCGCCGGGCATTCCTTTTCGTAAAAGAACACGCCTTCGACGCCGTTCGGATAGCGTTTGAGACTGAGCGGGCGTCGCGTGAGGTGAGGTAGGAGGACCGGGGCGACTTTAATGTAGTAGTCGATTACTGCGCCCTTGGTGAAACCGGTGCGTGGATAGAAAACTTTATCCAAGTTTGAAACGGTCACCGATCTACCGTCGATATCCAATGTGGCGCTGCTTGCCATTTTCAGCCGCCTCTCTCCCTTGAGACCTGAATCGGATTCTTATCTTCTCGCAATCCGAGGAATACGGGATGGCGCAGTCGGCCGTCGCGGGTCCGCTCCGTAAACTGAACCTGACCCACGAGGCGCGGACGCAGTACGTTGTCGATTGTTCCCACCACGCCCGCACACCAGATCAGCAACAATGTTGCCGAAAGCGATTCACCGGAAAAGTAGAGAGACACAACTACCGGTACCCACACAAGTGGCGCGCCGATCCCGGGAATTACAGATAACACGACCATCACCGCGCCCCAGAAAGCAGCCCCGTTGATTCCGGCAACGTAGAATGCAATTCCGCCAAGGGTGCCCTGGATTAACCCGATCAAAAGCGTCCCCCTAACCGTTGCCTTGGTGATCGACATGAATCGTTCAACCATGGCATCCCGCTCATCATCCTGCATGGGGATGTAATAAAGAATGCGCTCCATGATTTTTCTTCCATCCCGCAGAAAAAAGAACATGGCGTAAAACATCACAAACATGCTCAGAAGGAACCCGGCAGTCCCGGCCGTGATCGCACTGATTTTCCCGACGAGGAATACGCCCGCGGACTGCGCCGCAGCACCGAGCGAAGCAACTAGATTTTCTGCATTCGGGATCATATCGCCAACCCATGGCACGGTCTGTGTCACCAAGGACCGCAGCCGACTAATCCCATTCACGTCGAGATTGTCCTGTAACCATGGAATAGCGAATTCGCTGACACCCATGGCTTGACGGGCAACGAGCGCAAGGAGGGCACTGACTGGTCCGAACAGGATGACCATGACGATGACTACGGTGAGTGCTGCCGCAAGCCCACGTTTTCCCCTGAAAGCTTTCACCAAGCTGCGTTGCAGAGGAAAACTCAGCCCGCTCAAAATTGCCGCGACGAAGAGTGGCTTCAGCATGGGCCAAGTGACGGCGAGAAATAATCCCGCCGTCACCAGGACAAGAACAAGCACGAAGATCCCTCGAAACTTGCTGGATTTTATATCAACAGATTCCATAGCGGGCCTATTTTGGGGCAGGGATCATATTTGCTGTGGAAGGGACGAGATGCTGGGTACGGATGGAGATGGGGTTCTGCATAGGAATAAATCGTTTTTCAGGCGTGTCGTGCGGGTGCGGCATAAGCCGGGAATCGTCGGCGATCAATAGTCGGATTCGTCGATTTGCTGAACGACTAGCTCTTCCGGGTGGAGTCCGGGATAATCTTCGGATGGACCGATGCCAGAATGCAGCTCACGCGGGTTCCTTTTCCCTCCCGTGTGCGAATCTGGAATCGCGCGCCAATCGCGCTCGCGCGATATCGCATCATTTGAATGCCCATCCCCTTCGCAGCGCCGTAATTACTTGAAATTCCGATTCCATCGTCCTCGATTTTTAGGATGAGGTGTTTTCGCCGAAATCCCAAGCTGAGCGTGACCGTCTGCGCTTTTGCATGGCGTAGGGCGTTTGCGAGAGACTCCTGCGCGATCCGATAGAGCGATAGCGCGGCGTTGGCATCGGCGAGCTCGATTTCCTTCTCGTAGGTGAATGTGCACGTCAGGTGCGTGCCTGCTCGCGATGCGAGTTCCTGCAGGGCGGCGCCCAAGCCGTGCGCATCCAGTTCGACGGGATGGAGGCTGCGCGATAGCTCCCGGGCTTGGTTGGTCGCGGCGCGAGCCAACTCTACCAGATTCGATACTTCGTCTGCCTCGGGCAAATTTCGTCGCTTGAGCGAGGATGCAATGACTGCTGATGTGAGCATCATCCCGCCCAGCACCTGACACAATCCATCGTGGAGGTCTTTTGCAATCTGTCTTCGCTCATACTCGCTGATGCTGATAAGCTCACGCTCGAGGATTTTTCGTTCAGTGACATCATTATGAACGATCACTGCCCCGCCTCCCGCCAGCGGAGTGACATGTGCGACAAACCAGCGATCCCCTTCGCGCCGGTTGGATCGCCGGTATTCGAGCGAAAACGTGGATGAGTGGCCGCAGAGGATGGATCGAACTCCCTCCACCAAGGCGCGCATTTCGCCGCTGTCGTGGCTGATGGCGGCCCGGCATAACTCAAGGTAATTCGCATTCGGGGGAACGCGGTTCATCGCGCCCCGCGAAGTCCCTGCCTCGCGATTCCACGCTGCATTGCTTTCGACGATGCGACCGTCCGAGGCCAATACGGCGATTTGCTCGGGAATTGCATCGAGGATGGCCTGCTTGAATCGATCGCTGCGGAGGTGTTTGGGTTCTGCCGAAGCAATTACTGCGGGCGCAGGCTTGCTGCTTTTTTGGCTCGATGACTTACCCATCCGCACACTATCCGACCAAGTAATGCATCACGCAAGAATTGACCGAATTTCCGCACCCTGATGGGATCGCGCGCATGACTATCCAGCCGTTAGGCGTGCGGGACGCGATGATTTATTCACGATGAATGCCGTTTTGATAATAAATCCCGTCTCGGGTGATGCAGTTCCGAACGAGAAGAAAGTGGACGATATCCGCAAAATTCTAGTCGGTGGAGGACTCACGCTGGACGTTGCTTTCACGTCTGAAGAAAAGCCCGCGGGGATTCTTGCAAAAGAAGCAGTGCTCCGCGGAGTGCCGCTGATCCTCGTCGGGGGAGGGGATGGCACTGTCGGTCAGGTAGCGACTGAACTGGTTTTCCAACAAGCAACACTTGGTATCATCCCTCTCGGAACGTTCAACAACATCGCGCGATCGCTCGCAATTCCCGATTCGATTGATGGCGCTTGTCGCGTCATTCTCGATGGCCAGGATCGCGAGATTGATGTGGGCTGCGCAAACGGGGAGCAAATTTTCTTTGAAGCGGCGGGAGCCGGACTCGACGCGGCGCTTTTTCCTGCGGGTGAGCAAATCAAAGGCGGACGATGGTCTCACCTTCTTGAGGTAGCGAGAATAACGGCAGAGTTTCAGGAACAAGTGTTCACGATCACCTTGGATCGTACGGTTCATGACGCTATCCCCGAGCAACAGCGCAAGAGGTACCGTGGCCACGAGATGGAAGGCCAGACGATCCGGGTGCGTGCCCTTTTAGTGGCTGTCGCTAACGGGCCATACTACGGCGGAGGCTTTACCATATCGCCGGGTTCCCGTATGAGTGATGGGTTTCTCACCGTGAATGTTTATCGCCGGTTTACGAAGCTCGAGCTGATTCGACACTTTTGGTCGATCAGCCATGGGAAGTTCCAATACTCGCCGAAAGTGCGCTCATTTTCTGCTGAGGAAATCGAACTATCCACAGATTCGCCGATTCCGGTCCACGTAGATGGATGCCCTGCGGGGGAAACTCCGTTGAAATTGCGGGCGGTGCCTCGTGCTGTGCGAGTACGCTCGTTGGAGGGTTCCTAAGACAACATCGGATGCGCGCCGACGAGAAAATGGACGACGCACTGTCGCCCGAAGAAAAACAACGCAGTGGACGCACCCTGCGTGCGCTCGAAAAGGGCTTCGCTGATATTGAGACCGAAGCAGATGCCGCTCGTAGGATCGACAAACTGGAGGGGATTTCTGTTTCGGTGGACGAGGGCTCCGTGTCTCAGCTTTCGCACAGCGCGCAACTCGTGGAGTCGAGCGAAAGTGCCGTAGCAGCCGTCGCAGAAACCGCCGCACAGGTCGCTACAGCCCCGCTTGAGAATGAGGACTCGTTGGATGCCGAAATTCCGGCGGCAGACGAGGAACGCAAACTTCGCGAACCTTCCCAGCGGGGGCGCACCCTGCTTCGGCAAGAAATGCTCAAGCGTCTCGCGCCCTTTGATGCGCTGGATGCGATCGCTTATCTCGAGATCAATCGTCTCCCGCATCCTGAATCGGCGGATCGGTGGCGTTCTCCCGGGTGTAATTAGGTGCCCACTATCCGGGCGATGTTCTGAGTTGTGGCTTGATGGGTGCCTCCTTGGCAGGTTTGTTTCGGTCGTTTATTGGCCGCATGTCCCGCAGCGTCGCGGCGCTGCGGCTCCGGGAGTAAGGAAATTTCCTGATCCTCTTGAGGGTCTCGCCTAGGGGAATCCCCCCTACTCTCTAGGGAGATTCTCTGATGCTTCAGTCGGCAGGTCCACCGATTTTCGACAGCGAGAGATCTTGCTAAAGTTGCGTCGAACTAAAGAAGAACCCTGCCATGTAACAACTGGCACAACGATAGCAACACTATGGAAATGACTCTCGACTTTGACGCCGCACAGGAAGACAGCCTCCTGATGCAAGAACTCGTTCAACGCGAACCCACCGCACTCGCAAAATTATACCGCCGATATAAAGCCGTTCTGAAATCCGTG
>JBDNGG010000149.1:0-4442 GCA_041689405.1 Terrimicrobiaceae bacterium
CCTACCATCGGGATTGGCGCGGGACCGCACTGCGACGGGCAAGTGCTCATCGTTTACGATATTCTCGGGCTCTCGGGACTCCATCTGCGCCTGGCAAGGGAATACGCAAATGGTCAGCAATTTATTTCAGATGCGGTATCCCGATATCGGGAGGATGTATCTGCTGAGAAGTTTCCCTCGGTTGAGAACTCCTTTTCCATGGATTCGGATGCAGAAGCCGCGTTGCTCGCTGCGATTGCAAAGCGATCTTAATTGGGCTTTTTGGCTGATTCACTGCCGCACGGGCCTACTGAAAGTATCGTCCGAGGCAATACCAAGGTCTCAATCTGGAAAACTCCTTTACAGAGTGTGCAAGGATTGGTGATTCTGTGGGGCTCTCATGGAATCGATTGGAATAGGATTAGCAGGCTTTGGCACTGTCGGAGGCGGGGTTTACAAAAACCTTGAGGCTAACCGCGACCTGCTCACGCAGCGCCTTGGCGTATCATTTGATGTTCGCAAAATTGCGGTGCGCGACCTCTCAAAAGCCCGCGCGGTGAGTGCCCCTGCAGCACTTTTTACGACTGATCTTGACGCACTGATTGATGATCCGGCAATTCAAGTTGTCGTTGAACTCATTGGTGGTATCGAGCAGGCACTGGAGTTTGTATCCAAAGCCATCCGCGCTGGAAAAATCGTCATCACCGGGAATAAGGCGCTTTTGGCCGAGCGGGGCACTGAGATTTTTCACCTCGCGCGGGAACACAAAGTTCCTGTGTTTTACGAAGCTGCGGTAGCCGGTGGTATTCCGATAATTAAAACTGTTCGCGAGGCATTTGTGGGTAATCGTTTCGAGAGCATGCACGGCATTCTCAACGGCACCAGCAACTACATTCTAACGCAGATGGCCGAGGCAGGCATTGGATTTGACGAGGCGCTTGCGGAGGCTCAGGCGCTGGGATATGCGGAAGCGGATCCCACGCTTGACGTGAACGGATGGGATGCTGCTCACAAAGCAATTATCCTTGCTTCGTTAGCGTACGGTTTCTGGATCGACGCTGCCAGCGTGCGGGTGGAGGGCATCGAGTCGCTCACCGCTGAGGATATTCGATTCGCCGCTGATCTGCACTATGTCGTAAAGTTGCTGGCCACCATTAAGGCCGACGCGGCGGGGAAAATCGAAGTGCGTGTTTGCCCTACATTGATTCCTTCCAAGCACGTGCTGGCTTCGGTCAACGGCGTATTTAATGCGGTTTGGCTGCATGGCGATGTGGTCGGCGATGCTTTGTTTTATGGACGTGGAGCAGGTCAGGACCCGACTGCAAGTTCAGTAATTGGCGATCTCGCCGAGGCGGCCATCGCGCTCACGGCCCAGCGCCGCTGTTTTGGATTCACCGCACACGACCTGTATGGAACCTGCAAGCCGCAGGACGATGTGGTTTCCCGATACTATCTGCGCTTGTTGGTGAACGACCAACCCGGCGTGCTCGCGCAAATCGCGGGACTGTTGGGAGATGCTGGTATTGGTATTTCTTCCGTGATCCAGCCGGAATCACACGATGTGGGACAATTGCCTCTCGTTCTCATGTTGCATGATGCCCGATTCGGAGCGATGCGTTCCGCAGTCGCAGCCATCGCCGGACTGAGTTGCGTAAAAGCAAAGCCGGTTTTATTGCAGGTTGAGGCACTTTAATTTTTTGATGAAACTAAACGCTGTTCCACACGATCACGGGGTTATCAGCCGCTACCGCGAATTTCTGCCAGTCACCGAAGCCACACCGGTCATTTCATTGAATGAAGGATCCACGCCGCTTATCTATTCTCCGCGTCTCAGCGAGCGCTCAGGGCATCATGTCTATCTGAAATATGAGGGGCTTAATCCCACCGGGTCGTTCAAGGACCGTGGGATGACCATGGCGATTTCGAAAGCGGTTGAGGCCGGGGTGCAAACGGTCGTCTGCGCTTCCACCGGCAATACCTCGGCGGCCGCAGCTGCCTATGCTGCGCGGGCCGGGGTTCAGTGCGCGGTAATTTTGCCTGCTGGAAAAATAGCGATGGGTAAGCTGGTTCAGGCGTTTGTTTATGGCGCCAAGGTGCTTGCCATTCAGGGGAATTTCGACGACGCGCTGCGACTCGTCCGGGAACTTGGCGAACAAGACGGCGTCGCCATTGTGAATTCGATCAATCCCAATCGCATCGAAGGGCAAAAAACAGCGTCGTTTGAAATTATCGATGAACTTGGTGACGCACCAGATATTCATATTTTGCCCGTCGGAAACGCTGGAAATATCACTGCCTACTGGAAAGGGTATCGCGAATACCAGCGACATGGACGCAGCACCAAGCTTCCCCGAATGACCGGATTCCAAGCTGCCGGCTCGGCACCGATTTTCTTCGGTAAAGTTGTTGAGTCTCCAGAGACTGCTGCCAGCGCCATCCGGATTGGGAATCCTGCCAGTTGGGAGGGGGCTACCGCGGCGATTAAGGATTCCGGGGGTTGCATTGACATCGTCACCGACGAACAAATTCTCGCCGGCCAGACATGGCTTGCCAGCAAAGAAGGGGTGTTTGTTGAGCCAGCCAGCGCCGCCTCGATAGCCGGGCTCTTCAAGTGTCTTGAGAACCGTTGCGCTGCTTGTCCTCTTGCTCGTGTCGCCCCCGAGTCCACTATCGTTTGCACCGTCACCGGTCACGGACTCAAAGATTCCGACACCGCGATGCGTGGTAATAACTACGCACCCATCGAGTCGGATGCAAATATCGATGCAGTTCGCCGCGCACTGGACTAGACGAGGCTTCTTTTTTTCTACGATCCACGCTTTCTTGCTTCTTCCATGAGTTTGATTGTCCAAAAATTCGGTGGCACATCCGTCGGCACGCCGGAGCGCATCCTCGCCGTCGCCAACCGCGTGCTTGAGACACAGCGAGCCGGGAACTCCGTCGTAGCCGTCGTTTCTGCCATGTCGGGGGTCACGGACTCGCTGATCAGACTGTCACGGGCGGTTAGCGAAACCCCGACTGACCGCGAAATGGATGTCCTCCTCGCGACAGGCGAACAAACGACCATCGCACTCACCGCCATGGCGATCAACGCGATCGGGGGCAAGGCGATATCCCTGACTGGTGCGCAGGCGGGAATTCTTACGGACGGGATTCACACCAAAGCAAAGATCGCCAACGTCACCCCACGCCAAATTCGGAAATATCTCAATGATGGATACATCTGCATCGTCGCCGGGTTTCAAGGTCAGACGCTGCACGGCAGCATCACCACGCTGGGCCGTGGTGGCTCAGACCTCACCGCCATTGCAATTGCAGCCGGATTGCGCGCAGCAAATTGCGAAATCTACACGGATGTGGACGGCATCTACACGTGCGACCCCCGGATTGTTCCGACGGCAAAAAAAATCGACATCATCGCTTACGACGAACTCATGGAAATGGCGAGCAGCGGATCGAAGGTCATGCAATCCCGCTCGGTTGAGTTTGCGAAAAAGTTCAACGTTCCATTTGAAGTCCGCAGCAGTTTTAACAACCATCGAGGAACCATAGTGAAAGAAGAAAATCCAAGCCTTGAAAACGTCGTCGTCCGTGGCATCAGCGTGGAACGCAATCAGGCCAAAGTCACCATTACCCACGTCCCCGATCGGCCCGGCTCCGCATCCCGGATTTTCAGCGCATTGGCCGACGCCAACATGATCATCGACGTCATTGTGCAGAATATTTCACTCGACGGGGTCACAGACATTTCTTTCACGATGAACAGCGACGATTTGTCGAAAATCGGTCCCGTATTGCAATCTGTCGTCACTGAAGTCGGCGCTGGTGAAATTCGCAAGCAGGATGGTATTGCCAAGCTCAGCGTCGTTGGCATCGGAATGCGCTCCCACTCGGGTGTCGCTGCAAAGCTATTCGAGTGCCTTGGGGCAGGTGGCATCAATATCCAGATGATTTCAACGTCCGAGATCAAAATCGCCGTCATCATCGAAGAAGATAAGATCGTCGAGGCGGCAAATCTCGCGCACGAGGCATTCGGGCTCAGCGAGTAAGCCCCGCTATTTTGAAAGGATGTTGATTTCCTGATCTTTGCCGGGGACGCAAGCGGGATGACGCCGCGCCACGGGCTGGGAACTCTGGCAATCGACCTAGCCCAAGTTTCTTACGGAGTGGACGGATTTGATAAAAACCGACCGAAAAACAAGCCATTTTGACCCCTAAAATGACGTAAGTCGTTGATAATCAGTAAAGGCATCTCTGATGTAGTGCCTAATTCGTAAGCTCCACCCTTGTTTTTCTTTTTTCTTTCTGGCACGGTGTGCGCCGATGTATTTCCGCACCAAATTTATCAAAGGCACAGCCCTTGTTCAGCTTGTCGAGTCCTACCGCAACACCGAGGGGCTGCCGCGCCAGCGCATCGTCGTTTCCCTCGGTGACGCCGCAATCCCCGATGTCGATAAAACTCG